>JBDGZR010000007.1:0-90005 GCA_039588495.1 Gemmatimonadota bacterium
CACCTTGACGAGAACCTCGCAGTCACAAGCGGCGCAGTACGCCACGTAGTTCTTCATGGCTGCCTCCTCGATGTCTCGGAGCCCGATCAAGCGGTCGGCGTCGGGCTACGCAACCGGCCATGCTTCAGACTACCAAGTTCGGCCGGAATCGCCTAGGGGGAGATATTCGCGCTCGCGGGTGGGAGATTGCCTGACAGATGCAGCGGAGCTCACACGGCCTCGCGCGACCGCCGCTCGAAGGCGCTCTCGTACACCTCCAGGTACCGTTCCACCGATCGGTTCCAGCTGAAATCCTTCTCCATAACCACTCGCACGTGGCGCCGCCAAGTCTCCGAGTCGTCGAACAGGCCGAACGCCCTCTTGAGCCCGCGCTCGAGAGCTGCCGGCTCGAAGGCATCGAACAGAAAGCCGGTCAGCTGGTCCTCGATCGTGTCCGCCAGTCCGCCGACCCTTCGGGCCACCGGCAACGTGCCGTAACGCAGCGCCCGCATCTGGGTGAGGCCGCAAGGCTCGTACAGCGACGGCATGAGCAGCACATCGGCGCCGGCGAGCACCTGCCGCTCACGCGCGTGCGTGAAGTCGAAGTACGTCGCGATCCGATCTGGAGCCCTGGCCGCCAACGTGCCCAACGCCTCCTCGTAGCGGCTCTCCCCCGAGCCGAGGAAGAGGTACTGGGCATCGGTGGCGCCGAGCAGATTCGCAGACAGAATGAGGTCCAGCCCTTTCTGCGTCACCATGCGCGCGACCATCGCCACCAGCGGGATCCGAGGGTCGACCGTGAGCCCACACCCCTCCTGCAGCCAGGCCTTGCATTCGGCCTTGCCCGCTAGATCCTCCCGGCTGTAGTTGGCCTCGATGTCGGTGTCCGTGCTCGGGTTCCATATCTGGTCGTCGATACCGTTCACGATGCCGACGAAGCGGTCCTGAAGAGCGATGAACGTGTCGTCGAGACCGAAGCCGCCCGCCCTGGTGCGAAGCTCGTGGGCATGTCCGGAGCTGACCGTCGTGGCCATGTCCGAGTAGACGAGTCCCCCTTTCAGAACGTTGACCTGCCCGTACCATTCCATGCGATCGAGGTGGAACAGCTCGTCGGGCAGGCCGACATCCGCCAGAACGCTGAACGGGACGTGCCCCTGGAAGCCGGCGTTGTGGACCGTGATGACGGCGGCGATGGCGTCGTAGTAACTCTGGCCGGAGAGCAGGGTTCGCAGGTAGACTGGCGCCCATGCCGTGTGCCAGTCGTGGGCATGAACCAGCACGCGGCCCGAGGTGATCTCCGGAAGCGCCTGGAGAGCCGCCCGACAGAAGAGCGCGAAGCGGCGGTGGTTGTCCGCGAAATCGCCACCCGCGTCTCCGTAGATGCCGGCCCGGTCGAAGTAGTGCGCGTTCTCGATGAAGAACGTCCGCGAGCCGCCGTCGGCGAACCTGTCCGGCTCGAAATCGGGCTGGTAGAGCTGTGCCTGCTCGACGCGGTCCGCGATCGAGACCGTGAACGGCTCTCCATAGGGAGACACGTCCGGATAGCGTTCGGTGACGGCGCGGTAGAGCGGGAGAATCGTTATGCTCGGAATGCCTGCTTCGCCCTGGTAATGCGCCATCCCGCGGGCGGCATCGGCCAACCCGCCGGTTTGGGCGAACGGCCAGTACTCGGCGACCAGATGAACGACGGTGTATGAGCTCATGAATCATGTCCAGACAGGTTGCCGGTACCGCTGTTCCGGTACCGTGAACAGCGAACCTAGTCCGCATTTACCGGTTAGCCAACGACCGGTGGCCCCCGTGCAGCGGCCGGGTTGCCACCGCCATCCCCGCGAGGAGCCATGACTGATCGCCGGGAGGTCCGGGGACGGCTTGAGGATCCCGACCGGCTCGAGCACATCCTCGATCCCGACCGGCTCGGCCGCTTCATGAGCGGCGACGATCAGAGGATCTACGATTACTTGGGCGCCCATCTGATGGAGCACGAAGGGGTGGCCGGTACCTGCTTCGCCGTTTGGGCTCCGAACGCGGGCAACGTCAGCGTGATCGGCGACTTCAACGGTTGGGACGGAAGCTCCGATCCGATGCGGAGGCTAGGGGCAACCGGCGTATGGGAGCTCTTTATCCCCGCCGTCGGCGAGGGAGCTCTATACAAGTACGAGATCCTGACGACCGACGGCCAACGGCTCGAGAAAGCCGACCCGGTCGGTTTCGCCATGGAGCTTCGGCCGGCGACCGCGTCCGAGGTCACCGATCTCGACCGCTACGAATGGGGCGACGGTGACTGGCTCCGCCAGCGCGCGCAGCGGCAAAAACCGGAGGCGCCCATCTCGATCTTCGAGGCCCACCTCGGGTCATGGCGCCGACGGCCGAATCGTGACCCATCGACCGACGAGCAGGGGTGGCTCGGCTATCGCGAGCTCGCCGACAAGCTACTCCCATACGTCAAGGAGATGGGCTACACCCACATCGAGCTGCTTCCGGTGTCGGAGCACCCGCTGGACCAGAGCTGGGGATATCAGGTGGTCGGCTACTTCGCCCCCACCTCCCGCTTCGGGTCTCCGGAC
Organism: Gemmatimonadota bacterium; assembly: GCA_039588495.1. Lineage (GTDB taxonomy): Bacteria > Gemmatimonadota > Gemmatimonadetes > Palauibacterales > Palauibacteraceae. Next base: position 2,547 of record JBDGZR010000007.1, read on the forward strand.
GATTTCCGCTTCTTCGTCGATCGCGCACACCAGCTGGGCCTCGGCGTGATCCTCGACTGGGTGCCCGCCCACTTCCCGAACGACGCCCACGGGCTGGCACGCTTCGACGGTCCGCACCTCTATGAACACGCAGACCCGAGAAGAGGCGCGCACCCCGACTGGGGAACGGCGATCTTCGATTACGGCAGGCCGGAGGTGAGGGCGTTTCTGGTCTCGAGCGCTCTGTTTTGGATCGAGCACTACCACATCGACGGTCTCCGCGCCGACGCCGTCGCTTCCATGCTCTATCTGGACTACTCCAGGGGGGCCGACGAGTGGTTGCCCAACATCCACGGGGGACACGAGAACCTCGAGGCGATGGACCTGTTGTGTCGAATGAACGACGTCGTGCACGGGGAGTATCCAGGCGTCCTCACGTTCGCCGAGGAATCCACCGCCTGGCCCAACGTCTCTCGCCCCACCTCGCAGGGTGGTCTCGGCTTCGACATGAAATGGAACATGGGGTGGATGCACGACACCCTGGAGTCGTTGCAGATGGCCCCGGACGAGCGCGACGAAGCCTACGACCGGCTCAGACAATCGATGACCTACGCCTTTTCGGAGCATTACCTCCTTCCCTATTCACACGATGAAGTCGTGCATCTCAAGCGTTCCATGCTGTCCAAGATGCCCGGTCCCACCGACGAGCAGCTCGCCAACCTCCGCCTCCTCCTGGCCTATCAGTACGGGCACCCCGGGAAGAAGCTGCTCTTCATGGGCGGCGAGATCGGCGTCTGGGATGAGTGGCAGGCCGAAGGGGAGCTGGACTGGAGCCTTCTGGAGTCGGAGGGGCATCGAGGCTTGCAGCGTTTCGTCCGGGACCTGAACCGGGTCTACCTGCAGGAGCACGCCCTGCACGAGGTCGATTTCAGCCCGGAGGGATTCGAGTGGATCGACTGCCACGACCCCGATCGCACGACGCTGTCATTCCTGCGCTGGGCATCGGACCATCGGGACGTCGTGATCGTCGCGGCGAACTTCGGTCCGTCGGCCCGAGAGGGATACCGACTCGGGGTGCCGGCACCGGGTCGCTATCGACTGATCCTCGACACCGGCGCGCCGGAGTTCGGGGGAGCGGGAACCGGGCCGGTGTCCGGCGAGCTGGAGGCCGTGGCGGAGCACCATGGGGGCCGGCCGGCATATCTGGAGCTTACGCTGCCACCGCTGTCCGTGCTGTACTTCAAGCCGGCTACCGACCCACCCTAGTCCGGCGGCCTCCGCAACGTAACGCGAGGCCCACCCGCCCTAACCCGTCGGCTGATCGTCCCCGTTCAGCTCGCCCGCCATGGCCGGTACGTAGAAACCCTGCGCATACTCCTGAACCATGCGGCGGGTCGTGAACCGGGCTCCGGCGATGCGGAGCGCATGCTTCATCTTCCGGATCCAACCCCGGGGAAGACCGCTCTCGTCCCGGTCGTAGTAGAGGGGAACCACCTCGCGCTCCAGAAGCTCGAACAGCGCGACGAGATCATCGGCATCCTCGTCCGCTCCCGTCTCGGGGAGCGGGAGCGCCCAACCGTTCTCGGCCTCGAATCCCTCGGCCCACCAGCCATCCAGCGTGCCGAGCTGCGGCACGGCGTTCAGGGCGGCCTTCATTCCACTGGTGCCCGACGCCTCGAGCGGCGGCCGCGGGAGGTTCAACCATAGGTCGACGCCCCTCACGAGCCGGGCGGCCACCAGCAGATCGTAGTCCTCCAGGAAGGCGACGCGTCCCTCGAACCGGGGATCTCGGGTGAAGGAGTACACGCGCTGGAGGATCTCCTTGGCCGGCTCGTCCGCCGGATGCGCCTTCCCGGCGAAGACGATCTGCACCGGATGGTGCGCGTCGGTGAGCAGGCGCTGCAGGCGGTCCTCCTCGTGAAACAGGAGATCGGCCCGCTTGTAGGTGGCGAAGCGCCGCGCGAAGCCGATGGTCAACGGCTCCGGACTGAGCAGCGTGCCGGCCCCCACCAGGTGGACGGCTTCGCTCCACAGGTCCCGCCAACGCTGGCGGGCGTACTCGCGACTGAAGCCGAGGAGCCGCTCCTTGAGCTCCAGGTGCGCCCGCCACAGGCGTTCGTCATCCAGCTCGAGTACCCGGTCCCAGAGCTCCGGGTCGTCACCTCTCGCGCGCCAGTCCTCACCCAGGCACTCGTCCAGGAGGTCCATTATCGAGTGCGACATCCAGCTCGACAGATGGACGCCGTTGGTGATCTCGCCGATCGGCACCTCGGAGGGCTTCCGGCCCGGCCACAGCTTGCGCCACATGTACCGCGTCTCCTGCCCGTGTCTCTTTGACACGGCGTTCACGCGGCCCGAGAGACGGATCGCCGCCGCCGTCATGTGGAAGGCCCGGTGGTTCGTCTCCGGGTGGAAGCCGAGGCGCAGGAATGCGTCTCGATCCACGCCGAGCTGTCCCCAGTAGTCCCCGGTGCAGCTCGCGATCAGGTCGGCATCGAAGGTGTCGTGGCCGGCCGGAACCGGCGTGTGGGTGGTGAAAATGCTGCGAGCCCTGACCCGGCGAATGCCCTCCTCGATATCCACCCCTTCAACGTGAAGCTCCCGCAGTCGCTCGAGGAGCATGAAGGTCGCGTGACCCTCGTTGGCGTGCCAGGCAACCGGATCGATGCCGAGGGTCCGGAGGACGCGGACGCCACCGACCCCGAGGATCCACTCCTGCTTGAGGCGGAGCTCCAGCCCCTCGCCGTACAGCTTGCTCGTCAGGTCGCGGTCGGCCGGGTCGTTCTCCTCCAATCGGGTGTCCAGGAGGTAGATCGGGATCCGGCCGACGACCAGTTTCCAGGCCGCAATGTGGACCTCTCGGCCCGACGTGGTCACGCTGGCCAGGGGAACTACCCCGCCGGGTCCGAGCACCCGGGTGAGAGGGGTGGACGCGATGTCGAAGGTCTCGTCGGAGTCCTCCTGCCAGCCATCCAGCGTGATGATCTGGTCGAAGTAGCCTTTCGAGTAGAGGAGGCCGACCGCGATCAGCGGCACGCCGAGGTCCGAGGCCGCCTTGCAGTGATCACCGGCGAGGACGCCGAGGCCGCCCGAGTAGATGGGAACTGAGTTGTGAACTCCGAATTCGGCGCAGAAGTAGGCGACCGGCCGCCCGTTCGAGTCGGGGAATCGCTCCGAGAACCAGGTGGCTTCGGCTGAGAGCTCGCGATGGAAATCGGCCAGAGCCGACTGGTAGAGCCTAAAGAACTCCGGGTCGTTGGCGCACTCGGCCAGGCGAGCCGGATCGGTGCGGCGCAGGAGATCGATCGGGTTGTTGCGGCTGGCGGCCCACAGCGCCGGATCGATGTGCTCGAACAGCCGCCAGGCGCGCCGGTGCCAACGCCACGAGAGGTTCATGGCGAGCTCTCGAAGCCCCTCGATCCGCTCGGGCAGGTACGGGATCTTCGTTTCGGCGCTGGTCATCGCGGAGCCAAGTAACGAGGTGCCAGCGGCTTTGGCAAGGAGAGTTTTGTCCGAGAACGTGTCTAGATACCGTGCACGGCCTGGTGCCGGCGGCACCTATGCCGCTGGCGATGACCGTCGAACAGACCTAGGCGGTCGGGATGCCCGTCAGATACAAGAACGTCATTCCGTAGTGGGCGAGGCTTCCCGCGACGACGAAGAGGTGGAAGGCCTCGTGGTAGGAGAACACCCGGTGCCAGAGGCGCGGCTTCACGGCCAGGAAGAGCGAGCCGGTCGTGTAGAGAAGGCCGCCGATGGCAAGCAGAAGGATCGCCCCGTCGGGCAGAGCCCGGGCGAGCGGTATGACGAGGAACAAGCTCAACCAACCCTGAAAAACCTGCAGGGTGATCGAGAACCAATTGCCCAGGCGAGGGAAGAAGGCCTTCTGCGCGATCCCGATCGCCGTGATCCCCCACGCGATCGCCAGCGTCGCGACCTTCCACTTCCCCTCCAGGACGATCAGGGCGACGGGCGTATAGGTACCGGCCACCAGCACGAATATCATCGCGTGGTCGAGCCTCTGCATCCGATGCTTCCACACCTGTTGCCACGGAACCGAGTGGTAGAGGGTACTCACCGTGTAGAGGAAGATCAGGCTGAGCGCGAAGATGAGGAGGGCGACCTGGCGTGACGTGTCGGGGTCGGCGCGGAGCCACAGGGCCACGGCTCCGGCCGCGAACAAAACCGCGGCGGCACCATGCAGGATGCCCCGAACGGGGTTTTGCATCCTCCCTAGCGTCAATCGTTCCGTATGATCCACCCATGTCCTCCTTTAGCGGCGCTTCTGCGCTCGACTAGCGACGCTCCTACGCTCGACGGGGCCAACTGTTTCACCCGCCGGTCCGTCCCGCTGCCTCAAGGACCGGGCCAGACCCTATTCCACCCAGCCCTGCAGGGTCAGAGGCTCAGAAGAAGTACCGCAGACGGAGGTTGAAGGTGATGCTATCCACGTTGTCCTCCGACTGCGTCAGATTAACCCGGCCCCACAGCGTCTCCACGCCGACGCTGAACTCCTGCCGGCCCGTGTAGAACAGCCCGAGATTGAAGCGCGTGGCGCTCTCGGCAATGTCGGCGCCTCGGCTGCCGAATAGCTGCGCGTCGATGCCCAGCAAGAAGCCGATCGGCACCGGTGTCACCTCGAGTAGATCGATGTCCGCCACCGCCCCCAGGTTCAGGATCGTCGTGCCCAGGTCGGCTTCCGGATCGAACTGATCGCCGACGCCGAACTCCGCCCGGCCACGGAGGCCGAACCACTCCAGCGGGCTCCAGGCCCCACGGCCTCCGAGCGTGATCGCGTTGCTCCGGCCGCTTACCAGCAGGTCTTCTTCCGTATCCAGTATGCAGTCGGCGACCTCCTCCTCGGCGACCCGCTTCGCGAACCCGAACGGATCGATCCCTATGATCTTGTTGCTCGAGAAGTCGGCCACGGCTGATAGGAGGAAGCTCTCGGTATGGAACACACGCCCCGTGATTCCGGCCGCGAACGAGTAGGTGGCGCTCAAGCCCTCGGCGATCAGCGTCTCCGCGTTGGTGCCCGTTCGCACGGCACCACCAAAGCCGATTCTGAGCGCCAGGAAGTCCACGATCCTCTGCTGATACTCGAAGCCCAGCACCGCGAATGCGATGTCGCCCTGGAGAACCGCGACGGTGTCCGCTTCGGTTAGCACCGGAATGTTGGCATCCAGCAGGAGGCCGAACCCAGTATTGCTACGGAGGAAGGTCGTAATGAAAGGGTCGGGCACGGTTGAGGTCGGGATGAAGCGGTGGCCCTGCAGGACCGGCAACCTCCGGTTCTGCACGATCTCCTGGTCCTCTGCACCATCGCTATCCTCACCCGTGCTCTCCGACGAGTCGGCCGGCGCCGTCGAACCGGACCTGCTGGCCTTCCGGCTTCCCGTAGCGTCGGCCTGCCTTTCCTCGGCTCCGGGCTGAGACGCCTGAGCGGGTAGCGAGGGTGCTGTGACGGCCAGGAACGACGCGGCCAGAACAAGACCGGCCAGCAGTCTGCAAACGACGAACATCGGAATCCTCCATGAAGCGAGCGAGAGTTGGCAGCCACAATAGTCCATGTTCACTAGAGGTCGCACTACCCTTATGAGAAAGGACTCGCTCTGGGCGGCCAGCACGTCCCCGGCCCGGCCGGACGTGACAAGAGAGGGCCTCGGCATCCATTTTCCCGGAGAACGAGACCGGCGCCGAAAGGGTGGGCAGATGCCGCAGCTGACGTTCCTGTTGAACGGCCGAGAGAGGGTGGCCGAGTACGAGGAGGGCATGACCTTCCTCGAGGTGCTGCGCGATGTGTGCGGCATCACGTCTCCCAAGGACGGGTGCGCGCCCCAGGGCTACTGCGGCTGCTGCGCCATCCTTCTCGACGGTCGCGCGGTTCTCTCGTGTCTTCGAAAGCCCGAGTCCGTCGCCGGGAAGTCGGTCACCACACTCGAAGGCATCCCCGAGGAACAACGCCGGCTGGTCGCTGAGGCCTTCGTTCGTGAGGGCGGGCTGCAGTGCGGCTACTGCACGCCCGGGCTGGCAATTCGAACCTGCTCCCTCCTGGACCACCAGGGCACCGATGACCGGGAGGCGGTGAGCCGGGCGATCTCGGGCCACCTCTGCCGCTGCACCGGCTTCCAGCGGATCGTCGACGCCATCCGGACGGCCGGCGAAGCCTGGCAGAACGGGGGCGAGCTGGCCGATGGAACTCCCAGGCAGCCCTTCTTCTTCGGAGAGAAGTACGGTATCTCCCGAGCCTCGCCTCACGCCCAGAACGGCGTCGGTGGGAGTCTGGCGCGCTTCCGAGGCGAGGACCATACGCTGGGCGAGAAGCCATACGTCGCCGACATGGTGCGCACCGACATGCTTCATGGGGCGGTGTCTCTCAGCCGATACCCCAGGGCTCGAGTCGTCCGGATCGACGCCTCATCGGCCCTGACGCTGCCGGGTGTCGAGCGGGTGGTCACGGCCGAAGACGTTCCGGGCGAGCGCCATGTGGGTCTGATCCGATCCGACTGGCCCGTCTTCGTGGCGCAGGGTGAGGTCACCCGTTGCGTCGGGGATGTCCTCGCACTCGTCCTCGCCGATACGCCGATTCGGGCGCGCCAGGCCGCCGAAGCCCTCGAGGCCGCCGTCGAGTACGAGGTGCTGACGCCCGTCTCCGATCCGTTCTCCGCCCTGGCCGACGACGCTCCTGCCGTCCACGAGGGCGGCAACCTCCTGGAGGTGTGCGCCTTCTCGAGAGGTGACGTTGACGCCGCCCTGGCCGGGTCAGCCCACGTCGTCGAGCAGAGGTTCACCACGCAGAGAATCGAGCACGCTTTTCTGGAGCCGGAGGCCTGTCTGGCCGAACCGTTAGACGGGGGCCGACTCAAGGTGCACACGCAGGGTCAGGGCGTGCACGACGACCAGGCCCAGATCGCCGCGGTGCTGGGTGTCGAGGCCGACGCGGTCGAGGTCGAGCTTGTCGCAAACGGCGGCGCCTTCGGAGGCAAGGAAGACCTGTCCATCCAGGCGCAGACGGCGATCGCCGCTCAGCTGACCGGCCGTCCGGTGCGGACCGTGCTCACGCGGGACGGGTCGATCCGGATGCACCCGAAGCGGCACCCGATCTCGCTCGCGTATACGGTCGGGGCCGACTCGGAGGGGCGACTCACGGCCGTCAGGGCGAGGATCGTCGGAGACACGGGGGCTTACGCCTCGGTGGGGATGAAGGTGCTCGAGCGCGCGGCCGGTCACTCCTGCGGCCCGTACCGGGTGCCGAATGTCGAGGTCGAGGCAAAGACCGTTTACACGAACAATCCGCCCTGTGGCGCGATGCGAGGTTTCGGCGCCAACCAGGCCTCCTTCGCGATCGAGGGTGTCATGGACCTATTGGCGGAGCGGGTCGGCGTGGACGGCTACGACATCCGGGAACGCAACATTCTCGAGCCCGGAGACCCCTTCGCGACCGGCCAGCTGATGACCGAGAGCTGCGGCATCCGCCAGACCCTGGAGGCCGTTCGAGACATCTACAAGGACGCCCGATACGCCGGGATCGGCTGCGGGATCAAGAACACGGGGATCGGCAACGGGATGGACGACAGCGGGCGCCTGCTGCTCCGCGTCCTGGAGGGCGAGCGGATCGAGATCCTGACCGGATACACGGAGATGGGCCAGGGTCTCTATACCATCCTCCGCCAGGTCGTCGCCGAAGAGACGGGACTCGATCCGGATCTAATGACGGCACGAACGACCAGCGACCCCCGGGTGCTGTGCGGGATGACGACGGCCTCGCGGGCGACCGCGCTCCTCACGGCCGCCGGACAGATCGCCGCCCGCGAGCTCGCCGACGACCTGGAGCGGGCGCCGCTGGACGAGTTCGTGGGGAAGGAATACCACGGCGAGTACGTGTGCGACTTCACCACCAAGCCGGGCAACGAGATGGAGCATCCGGTCACGCACATGACCTTCAGCTACGCCACCCAGGTCGTCATGCTGGACGAAGATGGGCGGCTGGAGCGGGTGGTCGCCGCCCATGACGTCGGAAGGGCGATCAACCCCCTGCTTTGCGCGAGCCAGATCGAGGGCTCCGTGCACATGGGACTCGGCTATGCGCTCTCCGAGGACCTTCCGTGCACTGATGGCCGGCCCGATTCGACCCTCCTCCGCGACCTGGGCATTCTGAAGGCGAAGGACACGCCGCCGATCGACGTCATCCTGATCGAGGTCCCCGATGAGGTGGGAGGCTATGGCTCCAAGGGTGTGGGCGAGATCGGCCTCGTGCCGACCGCGGGCGCGGTGGCCGGCGCGCTGCACGCTTTCGACGGGAAGCGCCGCTTCGATCTACCGATGAGCGACGCCCCGGCCGCGGCGCCCTCCGTTCCGAAGTCACGGCTGAAAGCCGGGGCGGCCGGCTGATGGAGCTCCAGCCGATCCCCTTCCCCGACCTCGTGCGCCGGATGCGGCGCGAGGTCGAGACGGCCGGCTCGATATTCGATCTCCCGGTCCGCAAGTGGTGGATTCCGAGCGAGGAGATGGACTTCTCGGCGCTTCATTTCGGACACCGCGCCTCCACGCCGGTCGGACCGGCAGCCGGGCCGCACACGCAGCTCGCCCAGAACATCGTGCTCTCCTGGCTGGCGGGAGGCCGGATCATCGAGATCAAGACCGTCCAGGTCAACGACCGGCTCGAGATCCCGCGTCCCTGCATTCACGTCCCCAACGTCGGCTATAACGTCGAGTGGTCGCAGGAGCTGCTTGTCGAGGAGTCGCTCAACGAGTACGCCAAGGCCGCGTACCTGATAGAAATCCTCAAGGCCACGCGCGCGTTCGGCCGGCTCCCCTCCGATCACGGGCTCGACACGGTCTTCGACATCAGCGTCGGCTACGACCTGGAAGGCATTCGGAGCGAGAAGGTGACCGGCTTCATCGAGGGAATGAAGGATCCGGCGCGCAGCTTCGACCTGCTGCGAGAAGAGTTACGCGGAGATCTGGCGGAGTTCTCGGAGATCGACCTGCCCGAACAGATCTCCGACACCGTCACGCTGTCCACCTTCCACGGGTGCCCGGCCGACCAGATCGAGTCCATCTGCCGTTACCTCCTCGAGGAGGTCGGCCTTCACACGATCATCAAGCTGAACCCCACGCTCCTCGGCTTCGAAGCGGTCCGCGAGATCCTCTTCGACCGGCTCGGCTACACGCACCTCAAGCTGCGGCGCGAAGCCTTCGACGTGGACCTCCAGTACGACGACGGCCTCGAGATCCTGAGGCGGCTGCGCTCGGTGGCCGAGAGGCAAGGATCGGTCATCGGCGCGAAGTTCACGAACACGCTCGTCGTCGAGAACGAGCCGGAGTTCTTCCCGACCCAGACCGACCCCTACATGTACGTATCCGGTCCGCCGCTGCACGTGATCTCGATGAACCTCATGCAGCGGTTTCGGGAGGACCTGGGCTTCGAGTTCCCTGTCTCCTTCTCGGCCGGCGTGGACGTCAAGAACTTCCCTGTCGCCGTGGCCTGCGGAATGGTCCCGGTGACGACTTGCACGGACCTCCTCCGACAGGGTGGCTTCGGCCGCCTCCCGGGCTACCTGAAGGCGCTGGGCAGAGAGATGCAGAAGCACGACGTCACGTCGCGCGAGGCGTACGTGCTCACGGCGGGAGGAAGGGCGGCGGAGGCGGTCGAGGAGGCTTTGACGACATTTCGGGGCGCAGCGACCGGGAGCGAGCCGTTGTGCGATCCCGAGCAGCGGCGCCGAATCACCGAAATGGCACCGAACGATCTCCCGGCCGCGCTCCGCGCCGTCGGGGAGGCCGCCGATCTCGACGGGGAGGCGATCCTGCTGCACGCGACCCGCGTCGCCGGCCGGTTGACCGGCCGCGGTATCGTCCCCTCCCTGGTCGAGGAACCGCGATATCACGCATCGGCCAACTCCAAGGCGCCTCGTCAGATCGACAGCACACTCGCGCTGTACGATTGCATTAACTGCGACCTCTGCATCCAGGCCTGTCCCAACGACGCGATCTTCTCGTACGAGGCCGAGCCGATCGAGGTGAACGGCTTCGCGATCCGCGAGTCGCACCAGCTCGCCGTGTTCGAAGGAGCGTGCAACGAGTGCTCCAACTGCGAGATCTACTGTCCCGAGTCGGGCGCCCCGTTCGTCGAGAAGGAGATCGTCTTCCAGGCGCGCGCCGCCTTCGATGAATCGAAGCTGGATGGTTTCTGCCGGGCGGGCGACAGGCTCTACGCGCGCCTCGGTGGTCGTGAGTACGAGCTGGAGATCGGCAAGGACGAAGAGATCGCCTTCGAGAGCCTGGACGCCGAGCTCGACATCACGCGCATGGCGCGGATGCGAACGGTGTGGAACTCGATCTACCGCTCCGATACCCCCAACCCGGTGAACCCGTCACCCTCGTGAGAAGGCGATTCATCAACCTCAGGGTGCCCGCGAGGCACGACGAGACGAGACCGGCGTCGGTACTGGTCATCGACGGCCTGATCGCAGAGGTCGCGGCCCCGGACTCGGCGCCGGTGGAGGCGGAGGAGGAGACCCTCGATCTCGGTGGCATGCTCGTGCTTCCCGGCGTGATCGACGGTCACGTGCACTTCGACGACCCGGGGTTCACGCATCGGGAGAGCTTCGAGACCGGAACGCGAGCGGCCGCCGCGGGCGGCGTTACCTGCATCGTCGACATGCCCTGCACCTCCCTCCCCCCGGTCACCTCGGGCGACAACCTCCAGACCAAGCTGGCGGTGATCGAGGCGAAGGCGCACGTCGATTTCATGCTCTGGGGTGGAGTGTCCGCCAACGCGATGGCCGAGCCGACATGGAGGGCGAACCTGGCGGAGATCGTCCAGGCGGGCGTCGCCTCGATCAAGGTCTACATGCTCTCCGGCATGGAGACCTTCCGCGATCTCTCGCGGCCTCAGCTCGCCGAAGCCCTCGAGGAGATCGCCAGGCACCAGGTACCAGTCGGCGTGCATGCGGAAGATCGGGAGATGGTGCACGAGCTCACGAGGCGCATCCGAGCCGAGGGACGGGACGAGCCTCTGGACTACGCAGCGTCACGCCCTCCGGCCGCCGAGATATCCGCCGTGGCGACCATGCGCGACCTCTGCCGGGAGACCGGCGCGCGGGTGCACGTCGTCCACCTGGCCACCGGAGCCGCACTCGACATCGTGACGGCAGCCCGCGACGAAGGCCTGCCGATGTCGGCGGAGACCTGCCCGCACTTCCTGGAGTTCACCGAGGATGATCTCCGGCGTCAGGGAGCCCTCCTCAAGACGGCACCGGTCGTGAAGGGTGCGGCGGACCGGGAACGCCTTTGGGAGGGGCTCGCATCGGGTGAGCTGGAGTACGTGGCGACCGATCACGCTGCCGGCCAGTGGCCGGAGGAGAAGCAGACCGGCTCGATCTGGACCGACTACGGCGGCGTGCCGGGCGTGGAGCTTTCGCTGCCGTACCTCTACTCTGAGGGCGTCCGCCGGGGGCGGATCACCCTCGAGCGCCTCACGGAGCTCACGGCATCCGCACCCGCCAGCTTCTTCGGGATCGAAAGGCGGAAAGGGAGGCTCGAGCCCGGCTACGACGCGGACTTCGCGGTCTTCGCGGACGAGGAGACCTGGAGCGTGAGAGCGGAGAGCCTCCACAATCTCAACCCGTACACCCCGCTCGCAGGGTACGAACTGACCGGCCGGGTACGGGAGACGTACGTGCGTGGCCAGCCGGTCTTCAGACGTCAAGATGATGGCGGCGAGTGGTTCGGGGATCCCGGCCTCGGGCGACACGTGAGACGCGAATCGAGGGTCTCGACGTGAGCGAGCTCGAAACCTGGATCCTGGGTAACGGCACGCTGGTGACGGGCGGCTCGCCATCGGGCGTCATCCCGAACGGCGCCGTCGCCTGGACGGGAGAGCGGATAGCCGCCGCCGGCGAGGAGCCGGCGATCAGGGCGCGCTTCCCGGACGCGCACTACCTGGACGGGCACGGCGGCATCATCATGCCGGGCCTGGTCAACATCCACCATCACTTCTATTCCGCCCTCGCGAGAGGCCTGGATCCGGGAACGCCCATGCGGAACTTCCCGGAGGTGCTGGATCGTCTCTGGTGGCGGCTCGACCGCGCGCTGGACGCCGAGGACGTTGGCATCTCGGCCCTCCTGTCGTTGGCGGACTGCGTGCGGCACGGCTGCACGACCGTGTTCGACCACCATGCCTCTCCGTCGTGCATCGACGGAAGCCTGGACGCGATCGCCGATGCCGTCGACCAGGCCGGGATCTCGGCGCTCCTCTGCTACGAGATCACCGATCGCAACGGGCCCGAAGGCGCCGAGGCGGGGATCGAAGAGAACCTGCGTTTCCAGGCCGAACGGGAGGATGACCCGCGGATCCGCGGCGTGATCGGCCTCCATGCCAGTTTCACCCTCCACGATGAGACGCTGGCCCAGGTAGCGGAGCGGCGACCGACCGGTGCCGGCTGCCACATCCATGTGGCGGAGGATCCGGTCGATGTACGCGCGTCGATCGAGTCGTTCGGCGCCGGCCCGGTCGAGCGCCTCGAGCGCTTCGGCCTGCTGGACGAGCGCGCTCTGCTCGCGCACGCGATCCACCTCGAGCTGGCGGATTACGAGCGGGTCGCCCGAGCCGGGGCGATCCTCATCCACAACCCGGAGTCGAACGCCAACAACGGCGTCGGCCGCCTGAACGTGCCGCGCACCGCCGCCCTGGGCTGCGCGATCGGCCTCGGCACGGATGGCATGTCCTCCTCGATGCTGAGAGCTCTGCGCTTCGCGTTCCTGACTCATCGAGGCGCAACCGGCGATCCGTCCTCGGGATTCGAGGCGCTGCCGGAGCTGCTGGCCAACAACGCCGCCGTGGCGCGCCGCTTCTTCGCGGAGCCGCTACTCGGCCAGCTCGTGGAGGGGGCGCCGGCCGACGTCATCGTCGTCGATTCCCCGCCTCCGACGCCGATTTCAGGCGAGAACGCCTTCGGGCACCTCGTCTACGGCACCAGCGAGTCTCCCGTGCGGCACACCGTGGCTCGTGGCCGGATCTTGCTGGAGGGTTTCCGACACACGACCCTGGATGCCGAGGCGTTGGCCGCCCGGGCCCGGGAGCGGGTGCCACCCCTGTGGAAACGGTTTCACGCCCTAGATTGGAACACTCCATATCTAGGCCCGCCAGAGAGATAGGATAGATCACTTGAGTCAGACTCTAGATGCCGCCGCGCGGCAGAGAGCGGTCGAACGGTGCCGGGAACGACGAATCCTCATCCCGACGTTCGCCCAGATGAGGGATCCTGCGGGACTGGATCCGTCTCTGGTGGCCGAGCTGGCGGAGATCGACATGCAGGCCGTGCATCCGCTCAATCTCTTCCGAATCACCTGGCACAACGACCCTGATTCCGGAACCTTCGGAGACGTCAACTATCTCGAGCTTCCATCCGAGCTCACCGGGGTCCCCGCCCGGATCGTCGGCCTCGTCGGGGAGCACTTCCCGACCGGCGCGCACAAGGTGGGAGCTGCTTTCGGCTGCCTGGTCCCCAGGCTGGTGAGCGGCGCGTTCGACCCGACGGCCAATCGTGCCGTGTGGCCATCCACCGGCAACTACTGCCGAGGCGGCGCGTTCGACAGCGCGCTGCTGGGGTGCCGAGCGGTGGCGATCCTCCCGGAGGAGATGAGCCGGGAGCGCTTCGACTGGTTGGAGGGGATGGGAGCCGAGATCATCCGGACGCCGGGGAGCGAAAGCAACGTCAAGGAGGTCTTCGACGCCTGCTGGGAGCTGCGCCACTCCGATCCGGACGCGGTCGTCTTCAACCAGTTCGACGAATTCGGCAACTACCTCTGGCACCGCGGCGTCACCGCTCCGGCCGCCGAGTCCGTGTTCCGGTCCCTGGCCGGCGAGAGCGACCGCTTCGCCGCCTGGGTTTCGGCGACGGGCTCGGCGGGCACGCTGGGCGCAGGTGACTGGCTCAAGAAGCAATTCCCCGGCTGCCGGATCACGGCCGCCGAGGCACTCCAGTGCCCCACCATGCTGATGGCCGGCTTCGGAGCGCACCGCATCGAGGGGATCGGGGACAAGCACGTGCCCTGGATCCTCAACGTGCGGAACACCGACCTGGTGTCGGCGATCGATGACGAGGCCACCATGAGCCTCACGCGGCTGTTCAACGAACCGGCCGGAAGGGCGGTTCTTCTCGACTACGGGGTTCCGGAAGACGTGATCGCGCAGCTGCCGCTCCTCGGCTTTTCCGGCATCTGCAACGCGCTCGCCGCGATCAAGACGGCCCGCTACTTCGAGCTCGATCGTCACGACATCCTCCTCACGTCCTTCACCGACTCGGTGGAGCTGTACCGCACCCGGCTCGACGAGATGAGAACCGAGCGCGGAGAGTACACGGAGCGCCAGGCCGCGGTCGACCTCGAGCACTACCTGCTCGGAGCCACCACCGACCACCTTCGGGAGCTGCGCTACACGGATCGGAAGGCGATTCACAATCTCAAGTACTTCACCTGGGTCGAGCAGCAGGGCAAGACGGTCCAGGAGCTGAACGCCCTCTGGGATCCGGGCTTCTGGGACCGGTTGGCAGACTGGCTCCCCGAGTGGGACGCAGCGATCGAAGCCTTTAACGAGGAGACCGGCGTAACGTATGGCGCATAGCGAAGCACCGGCGGCACTGGAAGCGGCGGGCCGCTTCGAGGTCGACATCGTCCGCTTCCTGCGTGAGATGATCGCCATTCCGGCCGAAAGCCGACGCGAGGGCGAGCGCTGCGAGCGGGTGCGACAGGAGTACGAGCAGCTCGGATTCGACGAGGTCGGATTCGACCGACTCGGCAACGTGGTCGCGCGGATCGGTGACGGCCCGTTCACGATTCTCATGGACGGACACATCGACTGCGTCGGCGTCGGGGACCGGGACGCCTGGGAGCACGACCCGTTCGCCGGCAAGCTCGAGGACGGCAAGGTCTGGGGTCGAGGAGCCGTCGACGAGCTGCCGGCGATCGCGTGCATGGCCTACGGGGCTGCTATCGCCCGAAGCCGCGGCCTGCCGCCTAACGTGACGCTCTATCTCACCGCTTCGGTGATGGAGGAGGACTGCGACGGCTACTGCCTTCTCCATCTCATCGAGCAGGAAGGGATCCGCCCCGATGTCGTCGTCATCGGTGAACCGACCGATCTCGGCGTCTACCGCGGCCAGCGTGGACGCGTGGAAGCGACGATCTCGGCCAAGGGGCGATCCTCACACGCCGCTCATCCGGAGGAAGGGGTCAACGCCCTTTACAAGCTCGCGCCGATCATCTCCGACATCGAGGCCTTGAACGACCGCCTGCCCTCCGACGATTTCCTCGGCAAGGGCACGGTCGTGGTCTCGAATATCGAGTGCACCACCGTCTCCCTGAACGCGGTACCCGACAGCGCGCGGATCACCATTGATCGGCGGCTAACCGCCGGAGAGTCGGCCGATGCAGCGCTCGACGAGCTGCGCTCACTTCCCCATATGGGCGATGCGGAGGTCGAGCTCCTGCAGTATGACGAGCTGAGCTGGCGTGGAGAGCGGGCCCGCCAGGAGAAGTTCTTCCCGAGCTGGGTGCTGCCGGAGGAGCATCCGCTCGTGCGCGGCGTGGCCGGTGCCGTGGAGGCGGTGCTCGGCTCACCGCCAGCCGTCTCCCGCTGGTCCTTCTCCACGAACGGCGTAGCGACGATGGGGCGGCACGGCATCCCGACGGTGGGCTTCGCGCCCGGCCTGGAGGAGCTCTCCCACACGACGGGCGAATGGGTGGCGGTCGAGGACTTGGTGCGGGCAACCGCCGTGTACAGCCTGATCCCGGCTTTCCTTTCCTCGCTCGAGAAGGAGCTCGCCCCGTGAGGACATCCGTCGTCATCCCTCCTGGCCTCAAGGGGCGCGACTTCATCTCGACGCAGGACTGGACGGTTGAGGAGCTCGAGACGCTGTTCATACTCGCCGAGCAACTCAAGCGGGCCAGGGAGGCCGGAGAGCGGAGCCCGCTTCTCCCCGACAAGACGCTGTACATGATCTTCTTCGATGCCTCGACGCGAACGCGCAACTCCTTTGAGACGGGAATCACCCAGCTGGGCGGACACGGCATCTATCTCTCGCCGGATCGGATGCAGATCAGCCACGGAGAGAACGCCAAGGACACGGCCAACATCCTGTCTCGGTACGGAGAGGCGATCGCGATCCGGCACTGCACCTTCGGCGAGGGCAATGGCTACGTCCGGGAGGTCGCGGCGCACGCCGATGTCCCGGTCCTCAGCATGCAGGATGACATCTACCATCCCTGTCAGATCCTGGCCGACTACATGACGGTTCGAGAACGTTTCGCGGACACGCGAGGTCTGAAGATCGGGGTGGCCTGGACGAGTGCTCCCAACTACGTAAGGCCGATCTCCGTGCCGCAGAGCCTCGTTCTGATGATGCCGCGCTTCGGTCTGGACGTGACCCTAGCCTACCCGCCCGAGTTCCGCCTCATGCCGGAGATCGAGGAGCAGGCGAAGGCCAACGCGGAAGCCGGCGGCGGCCGCTTCCGGATCACGCACACGTTCGAGGAGGCGTTCGAGGACGCGGATGTCGTGGTCCCGAAATCATGGGGACCTCTGGTTCACACCTCCGATACGGCGGAGGGACGTCGTCTGATCGAAGCCTACCCGGATTGGCGGTGCGATGCCGAGCGCATCGCCCTCGGGAAGGAGCATCTGATATACATGCACCCGCTTCCGGCGGACCGCGGCCGAGAGGTGACGGACGAGGTGATCGACGGGCCGCACTCGGCCGTGTACGACGAAGCCGAGAACCGGCTCCATGTGCAGAAGGCCCTGATGGCTTTGGTCATGTGAACGGCGCTTATCGCACCGTCCGGAGTCGTGCCGGGAGCGGCGACCTGTGAGCGGCTTCGGGCTCCGGTGCACCGAGTGCGGGCGGGAGTACACGGAGGACCCGGCGCTCCTGGTCTGCGAGGCGTGCGCCGCGCTGCAGAGGCCGGGTGGTCCGACACGTGGGGTACTCGAGATCGAGCTGGAGGTGCTCCCTGAGGAGTGGCCCGAAGCCAGGCCCTCCGACACCGACTTCCTCGAGGCCTTCCTCCCGTTCTCGGATCCATCCGCCGTGGCTCCGCTGGATGTCGGCGGGACGCCGCTCCTGCCTGCCCCCCGCCTGCGGGAGGCTCTGGATCTGCCCAGGCTCTGGGTCAAGGATGATACGCGCAATCCGAGCGGGTCGACGAAGGACCGGGCCTCTCTGCTCGTCGTCGCCAAGGCCAGCGAGTACGGCTTCGATACCGTTGCCGCGGCCTCCACCGGCAACGCTGCCGCCGCGCTGGCGGCCGTCGGAGCCGCGGCCGGCATCCGGGCGGTCGTATTCGTTCCCGAGTCGGCGCCGGAGGCGAAGCTCGTGCAGATCCTGTGCTACGGGGCGGACGTGGTTCGTGTGCAGGGAAGCTACGACGACGCCTTCGACCTCTGCCTCGCCTCCTGCGACGCCTTCGGCTGGTACAACCGAAACACGGCTCTCAACCCGTTCACGATCGAGGGCAAGAAGACCGCCGCGCTGGAGATAGCCGCCGCCATGTCACCGCAGCCACCCGACGTGGTGCTCGTGCCGACCGGCGATGGGGTGATACTGGCCGGCGTGGCGAAGGGGTTCCAGGACCTTGTGCGCGCCGGCCTCCTCCCCCGAATGCCGCGCCTGATCGCCGTTCAGCCGGAGGGATCGGCCGGGATCGTGACGGCCTTCCGCGACGGAACCGAGAGCGTGACCCCCGTGCCGAACGCAGCCAGCGTGGCCGACAGCTTGACGGTGGGCACGCCACGCAACGCGATTCTCTGTCTGAGGCGCATCAGAGAGTCGAAGGGTGGCGCGGTCGCCGTCTCCGATGAGGAGATCCTCGAAGCCATCCCGTACCTGGCTTCCCACACGGGCGTGTTCGCAGAGCCCGCCGGCGCGGCGGCTCTGGCCGGGCTTCACCGGGCGCTGGAGGAAAGCCAGGTAGCGTCCGACGAGCGGATCGTGCTCTTGGTTACGGGTTCCGGTCTGAAGGACGTTCCCGCCGCCAGCCAGACGGTCGAACGGCCGGAGCCGATAGCCCCGGACCTGGGAGCCGTGGCGAAGCTCTTCGACCTCTAAGTCTTCGCCGTCTGTGTGGTTCGGGTCGACGGCCGGATCACTCCTCTTCGAACAGCCCGGCCGCCTTTTCGGCGGAGACCAGGATCCCCTTGATCATCGCCGAGCTGAAGCCCTGGTGCTCCATCTCGTTGAGGCCGGCGATCGTGCAGCCGCGAGGGGTCGTGACGCGATCGATCTCGGCTTCGGGATGGTTCTCGGCGTTCAGGAGCAGAGAGGCGGCGCCCTTGGCGGTCTGGGCGGCGAGCAGCATCGCTTCCTCGGGGTGGAAGCCTATCTCTATCCCGCCCTGCGACGCTGCACGGATCGAGCGGAGGAAGAAGGCGATACCGCAGGCGCAGGTCGCGGTGGCACTCGTCATGAGCTCCTCGTCGATCACGAGCGTCTTCCCCACCGCGTCGAAGAGCGAGGTCGCCTGTTCCAACGCCTCGGAGGCGGGGTCGCCGGCCAGGCAGGTCATCGACTCGCAGATGCCGATCGCCGTGTTCGGCATCGCCCTGGCGACCGGAACGGGCGCGCCGATGTGCTCCCGGATGTCGGCAATCCTCACATCGGAGACCACCGATATCAGAACATGCCGTTCGGGATCGAGGGACTCCCGGATCTCCTCCAGGAGCACGACGAGTTGCTGCGGCTGAACGGCGATAAGAACGGTGTCGGCGCGTCCGACCGCCTCGACGTTGTCGGTCGTGACGGCGAAGCCCTGCGCGGCGAGCGGCTCGAGCGCTTCGGCGTGCCGCCTGGTTATGGTGATCTGACCCGGATCGCACTTCCAGGAGGCCACCCACCCCCTGGCCAGCGCCTGGCCGAGGTTGCCGCCGCCCAGGATGGCTACGTTGCTCGTCTTCGGCTCTGACATCGTCATCACTCGTTGCCTTCGGCTCTATGCGTGGACGCGGTGTGCTGAACAGCTATCGCCGCTCTTCGGGCAGCCGATATGGTACCGCTGGCGGTACCATTACTGTAGTAGCGGATATGGTACCGTTGGCATCCACCGAAGCGCGACGGTCTTGGATCTCTGCCCGTGCAAGTTGACATTCGCGGCATGCTCCGCACGACGTTCAGGCACCGCTGCCCGGCTTGCGGGCGAGGAAGCCTGTTCCGCACAAGATACACGTTGCAGCGACGATGTCCTGAATGTGGGCTGGACCTGGAAGGTGAGCACGGTGCCCACTACGGGGGACCGATCATCTTCGGCTACACGGTCAGCGGGCTGGCCGGTCTCGCCGCCTTCTTCCTACTCTTCCGCACGTTCGGCTACGCGACCTGGGTCTTGTGGGCCTCGGTCCTGGCTGCCGCCGCGGCCCTACTCCTGACCTTCCGGCACATCAAGGCCCACTGGACCTGGTGGCTGTGGTCCGTCGGCGAGCTCGGCAGCCATGAAGCCGGCCGGTCCGATCCTGGCCGGCGTAGATGAGATCGGCCGCCACCAACCACGCCGCCGACAGCGCGAACAGGATGAAGAACTGGCCATTCTTCCTCCGAGATGCGTTGGCTGAAGGGTGGACTGCAGGAAGCTACGGACCGCTGAACCAGCGGTACTGGTAGGCGCCCAGGATCGTATTGTAGTCGCCGCCCTTTCCCGCTCTCAAGCC
Source organism: Gemmatimonadota bacterium (assembly GCA_039588495.1). Taxonomy (GTDB): domain Bacteria; phylum Gemmatimonadota; class Gemmatimonadetes; order Palauibacterales; family Palauibacteraceae. The sequence continues at coordinate 22,228 of JBDGZR010000007.1, forward strand.
CGTGATGAAGGCGAACTTGATCGAATCGTGGTTCGAGATCGGGAACGCGAACGTGACGCCGAGACGCCAGTTGCTGATCTCCGTGTCCTTCTCCTCGCCGTTCACCGAGGTTCTTCCGCCCCGGCCATACCCGACATCCGCGGCGGCCCAGAAACCCGGATCGAACTGGTAAGTCACGTGGCCCTGGAGAGCGGCGATCGGATTCTGCGACAGGGTGTCCCCACCGAAGAAGTCCGTGTTGTTCGTATAGAACCACGCGGCGGCCGCGGCTTCCAGTACCCAGCGCGAGAGATTCTGGGACACACCCAGCTGCGGACGGAAGACCCAGCGGTTGGAGCCAAGGTTGAGGAGCCGGTCAGGATCGTACTGACCCAACGGCACCCATACCTGAAGGCCTCCTCCGAAGATCGTGCCGGGCTTGTACGAGGCGAACTCTTTCGGGCTCAGGGCCGGCGCCCCTTTGAACAGGACGGAAAAGCGAACTCGCGGGTCTCCGAGGCCGGTGGCCGATCGCGTCGTGTCCTGTCCCTCGAGCTTTCCCTTCCAATCCCCACCGGCGACCGGGACGATCGCGTCGATCTTGGCCGAGGCTCCGAACACGTTCAGCGTCCGCACGTAACCGGCGGTGAGGATCACCAGGCGGGCATCCAGATCCTCTACCGGTACGGCAGGGTCCAGAAGGATGTTGCCGAAGGAGTAGCCGAAGGCGCCGAGGACGATGTTCATGCCGGTCGGTGCCGGCGAGAACAGCCTCGGCTCCAACTCCTGGGCGCTGGCGCTGGCGTGCGCGAGAGCGATCGCCACCAGTGCGATCGACCCACAGAGGAAGCGCCGCGATCGTCTACTCACTCGGCAGTGATGGTTTCGGCCCGCCGGAGCGGAGGCGCCTCAAGGGACGGGCACAGCCGTTAGGGTAATCGCCGACGGCAGATCCGCATCGAGGTCGAACGGCCCGGCGAGCGGGACCGCTGGAATCAGACTGCAATCCGCTTACGCGCCCTCTATCGTTCCGCCGCCCATCCACCTTCCCGCTGCCAGGCCAAAGCCCTTCGACCAAGCATACGCCAGCGTATTGTAACCGGCCAGAAAACTCCCGAACCTCGGGTGAGTCATGCACGGGCAAGTCCGTTAATCGCGGTCGGACGCCGAGCGTTCTCAGAACAACGCGAACACGCCGTAGAGTTGGAGACCGCTGTAGCGGTAGGTGACCTTCAGCTTCGGATCCTCGCTCTCCTTCACCTGCAGCTTCGTGTACGCGAACCGGAGTCCGGCGCCGAAACCGCGCGTGAAGAAGTACTCGGCTCCGAGGTTCGCGTCGCCGACCGACGCGCTGATCGTGGACACGCTCACGTAGAGGCCTCCCGCCCTTCCGCTGACGATCATCCGGGAGAGCGGCGCCCAGTTGACGTCGAGTCCCAGCGCGGCCACCGGAAAAGTGGCGTCTGTGCGCTCCTCGAACCCCGCGAAGTCCTCATCGCCGACCTTTCCCACGGCCGCTATCCCGGTCTTGGTGAACATGGCGCTGAGCCCGAGGCCGACTCCCACCTCTATCTTGTCGCGCGCCAGGAAGGAAAAGGAGTACCCGAGCTGGGCGAATTGCGTCCTGAAGTCCGATTCGACCACGGCGTTGACCGGAAAGATCTCTTCCCCGAACACGATCGCCGTGTCGAGCACCACATTGCTGTTACGACTGAGACTGAAGTAGCCGTAGCTGATCCGATGCCGGCGGCCCAACCGCACGTACCCGCCCGCCCGAAAATCGAATTTCTTCGTGTCGAAGCCGAGGTCATCTTCCAGATCGATCTCGGTCCCCTCTCCGGGTAGAGCATCAGAGTCCAGCCGGAGATTCGTGTTGAAGAAGCTCGCGAAAGCTCCAACCTCGATCCGGAAGCGCTGGTAGAGCTGATTCGGCGCTTCCTCCTCGATCGACTCCTGCTCGGACTGGCTCTCCGCTTCCTGAGACCAGGCGGTGTTCGCGCCAGCCAGCACCGGCAGTGCGATGAGGGCAGCCACACGGGCAAAGCTTCGACGATTCTTGGGACTTCTCATTGGATGTCCTAATTGAGGCACAGGAGATCAAGGACCAACTTCGTTCACGCACTTGGGTCGGCACAAGGGCGCAGGAGTGGACAGCGGCCCCTCATCGGCCTTCCTTACGCTGCGCAGCGATGATCGCTGCCCGTTCGCCCTCTGAAAGAACGCAATCAGGACGGTAAACGACACATGAGAGGCATCCATGAAGGATGAATCGACCGCCCTGAAGATCTCGGCCGGTGCCAACCTGTTCTTCGGTCTTCTCGGCATCGGCTTCGCCCTGCTCACCCAATCGGGGGCCATCCTGCTGGACGGCTTCTTCTCGTTCATCGGTTTCGGAATCGGGTTGCTCACCCTCAAGGTCTCTGGCCTGGTGGAGAGGCCTGACGACGACTGGTTCCACTTCGGCTACGCGTACTTCGAGCCGTTTCTGAACGCCGTGCGCGGGCTGATCCTCCTGGCGGTGACCGGCTACGCCCTCGTCTCCGCCATCATCTCCCTCCTCCACGGGGGGCGGGAGATCGTTCCTGGCTGGGCTCTGGCGTACGCCGTGATCGCCGTGGTCGGCTGCTTCACCCTCGCGTGGATCCAGCGCCGGGCCGCCCGCGCCAACGAGTCGCCACTGCTCGACGTGGACGCCAAGGCCTGGCTCATGGACGGCGTGCTCAGCCTCGTCGTGGCCGGTGCGTTTCTCGGGGCGCTGCTCATCCAGGGTACGCGCTGGGATCCGGTCGTCGACTACGTCGACCCGGCGCTGGTCGTCCTGCTGGTGCTTCTCGTGCTTCCCGTACCGCTCAAGATCGTCGCGGACAACCTCGGAGAGCTATTGCGGGTCGCGCCGGAGCCGGAGGTCCAGGCGGAAGTGAAGCACCGCTTCGCGCAGGCGGTTGAGGGGCAGGGCTTCCGCGATACGCGCGTCAGGATGATCGCTGCGGGGAGGTACTTCTATCTCCTCAATCACATCCGGCTTGGCAGCACCTTCCGCATCCAGCGGGTGGGGGAGCTGGACGCGATCCGGGCCGACATCCACGCGGCCCTGGAAGATCTCCACCCCCGACTCGTGATCGACACCGTGTTCACGGAGGACGAGCGCTGGATGGGCTGATCCGGGTGGATCACTCTTGCGGTGCGGGTGTGGTTGACCGCTTCTTGAGCGCCCGCTGACCGCGCGTGGACCACTCCCCGACTCGAGGAGGCCGCAGATGAAGTTCGGGCTAACGCCGCTTCAGGCGAAGGTGTTGGGCATCTCGAGGATCGCGATCGGCTTCCTGTTCTGGGTGCACGGCGCGCAGAAGCTGTTCGGCTGGTTCGGCGGCTTCGGGGAGGCCGGCACCGCCGAGCTCATGTCTCGCTTCGGAGCCGCCGGGCTGATCGAGTTCTTCGCCGGCCTCCTGATCATGCTCGGGCTCTTCACCGTTCCCGCCGCCATCATCGCATCGGGCCAGATGGCCGTGGCGTACTTCTGGATGCACGTGCCCCGCGGCAGCCTCTTCCATTGGGAGAACGGCGGAGAGAAGGTTGCCTTCTACGCCTTCTTCTTCCTTCTGCTGGCCGCCCTCGGCGCCGGCGCGTTCTCCATCGACGGGGCGATGCGCAGGCGGAAAGACGGGGCGCCTACCGGCTAGCGCGACCTCGCGGCTCAGACCAACTCGAAGCGGCCCTGGAAGAAGCGGAGCTTGCCGGGCTCGTAGACGAACTTGAGGCCCGTGAGCTCGTCGCGGCGCTCGTGGACCCGGATGATCCCGTCGGCGACGGCGCGCATGTGGTCGTTCGTGTAGACGCGGCGCGGGATCGTCAGCCGGACCAGTTCCAGGGCCGGCCGGTAGTTCTCTCCCGTCTCCGGGTTCCGCCCCTTGGAGACGTTTCCCCGCTCCATCGCGCGCACTCCGGTCTCGACGAAGATCTCGGCCGCCAGCCGCTGAGCGGGGAACTCATCCTGGTCGATGTGGGAGAGGAAGCGCTTCGCGTCCAGGAAGATCGCGTGGCTCCCCGGCGGCGTAACGATCGGCACGCCGGCGTCCAGCAGCATCTCGCCCAGCAGCTGGGTCTGGCGGACGCGCGCGCGGATGTAGCGGTCGTCCACCATCTCTTCGACCCCTCGGGCGATAGCGGCCAGGTCTGCTGTAGAGAGGCCGCCATCCGTCACGTTGCCTTCGTAGATCCTGAGCAGTTCCTCCGCCTTGCGGGTCCACTCCTCGTTCTCCCTGAAGGCGAGGATCCCGCCGATGTTGATCAGAAAGTCCTTCTTGCCGCTGACCGTCGCCCCGTCCCCGTAGATCATCATCTCCCGGAGGATGTCCTTGATCGGAATGTCGGAGTAACGGGGATCGCGGCTCTGGATCATGTAGGCGTTCTCGACGACCCGAGTGGCATCGAAGAAGACGGGGATGCCGACCGATCCACAGTAGGCGTAGACCTCTTTCATGTTGTCCATGCTGACCGGCTGGCCGCCCGCCATGTTCACGGAGTGCTCGAACGAGACGTAGGCCACCTCCTCCGCCCCGTGCTCGTCCACCAGGGCCCGCAGCTTGCCCAGGTCGATGTCGCCCTTCCACGGGTGCTCGCTCTCCGGGTTCTTCGCCTCGTCCACGATGACGTCGACGAAGACGCCGCCGGCCAGCTCCTGGTGCAGCTTGGTGGTGGTGAAATACATGTTGCCCGGCACCAGCTGTCCCGGCCGGATCATGATCTGACTCAGGATGTGCTCGGCCGCCCTGCCCTGATGGGTTGGAATGATGTACTCGTAGCCCAGGCTATCCTGCAGCACCTCGACGAACCGGTGATACTCATCGGTGGTCTTGGGGCTCGCGCGCACGCCGTCGTAGGCCGACCACTGGTCGACGCTCATCGCCGAGGTGCCCGAGTCGGTCAGGAGGTCGATCGTCACATCGGCCGACCTGAGGAGGAAGGTGTTGTAGCCGGCCGTGCGGATCGCCCGCTCGCGACGGCGGCGTGACAGCTCTCCGACTCGCTCGACGGTGTGGATCTCGTAGGAGAACGTGTCGAACCTGTAGGGATCGAGATCGGGGAAGCCCCAGTGATAGGCCATCGCGTCGCGCCAGCTCCCCACCGCCGTGGCCTGCATCGGCGAGATCTTCTCGCGCTGCCGGTAGAGGCTGATGATCGCATCGGCCACCTGGTCCAGCTGCTCGTTTGTCATCGCGAGCCGAGGGATCTGCACCGGGACGATGTTCCGGCTCACCGTCGGGTGCGGCGCGACCGCGCGCACGCCGGACATCAGATAGAGGGCGGCCGAGAAAGTGTCTTGAGCGTATTCGCCGGCCTGCGGCAGGAACTCCTCAGCCATCACGTAGGCTCCGTCGCAACCCCGCTCGAGCGGCACGCCCCCGTCCCGCAGGCGCCGCGTGAAGCGCTCCGTCTGGTGCATCACCCAGCGCACCTCGGCCTCGTCGCACATCTCCAGCAGGCCCCGAGCCAGTACCTCCATCGTGCGGCCTGCCATGCCTCCGTAGGTGTGCAAGCCCTCGTAGACCACCACCTCGTTCATGAACTTCTCGTGGTCGTCCGGATTGTCCGTCGTGATGATCCCGCCGGTGTTCGACTTCGGGTCCTGGGCTCCGTCGAGCTGGAGGATGTGGCCCGTCTTCACGATCTGGCCCACGATCTCGGCGATCCGACGATCCGCCTGGCCCGGCTCGTGGCGCTGGATGTACCAGGCATTCTCGATCACGCGCGAGCCGTCGACGACGAGCCGGACTCCGTAGCGATCCGCCAGGGACCGCACGGCGCGCAGGTTTGCGAGGCTGAACGGATGCTGACCGTCCGCGAAGGCCGGAAGATCGATGATCGGCACGCCGCCCTCGCCCAGCGCCTCTTCCAGCTTCTCCAGATCCAGGTTCCCCGTGAAGATCGGCTCCTCGCGATCGCGCACATCCAGGACCTGAGCTCCCTGGGGGGTGAGCACGTCGATTCGACCCCGGGCGTTGCTCGGCACGACGGAGCCGGCCGGAACAAGGGTCGCCACGATGAGCTTGAGGCAGCCGAGGATGTTGTGAGTGGGACACACGTAGCCGTGCCCCAGTACCTCGCGGACAGCCTCCTGCAGGCGCTCGAAGTTCCGGCTCCCGGCGTACGCCTCGTCCCCGATCAGCTGGCCCGCCAGCTGCTCCTGACTGAAGGCGCTCGTCCCGAGCGAGCACATGTCGAAGCTCACCTGGGAGGGCGTCAGGTTGTAGACGTTGAAGTCGGCATCCGCCAGATACTTCTTCCGCTCCTCCCGGGTCGGGAAGGACAGCAGGCGTACTGTCTTAATCTTGTGCGGCTCGCACACCGGCACCTTGGCGCCCACGCGTCTAGTCTCCCCGTCCCGGGGTGGTTGTCGGCTCCACGAACGGCGGCGGCGTCTCCGTCGTGTGCGGCGGAAGCACGGGGTAGCGCACGTTCGGCTGCTCTCCGTTCAGGCTCTCCAGGAAGGCGACGATGGCATCAACGTCTCCAGGGGTGAGCTCGGCGCCCAGTTGCACCGACCCCATCACGTCGACCGCCTCGCCCAGATCCCATACTCCACCCGAGTGAAAGTAGGGAGCGGTCAGAGCCACGTTGCGCAGCGACGGCGCCTTGAACACATACTCATCGGCGACCGTGCGGGTGACCTCGAACCTGCCCTTGTCGTTTGGCGGCAAGACATCGGCCCCCGGCTTCCGCGCGACACCGAACGGAAAATAATCCGATCCGCCGACGTTCATTCCGGCATGGCAGGCGGCGCAGCCCTTCTCCATGAACAGGCCAAGGCCAGCAAGCTCCGCTCCCGTCAACGCCTCCTCATCTCCCTCGAGAAAACGGTCGAACCGGCAGCCGGGGGTGGTCAGGGTCGCCTCGAACGCCTCGATGGCCCTCGCCATGTTCTCGAAGGTCACCGGCTCCGCATCATCCGGGAACGCCTTCTCGAATCTCTCGACGTACTCCGGAATGCTCCGCAGCGTCGCCACTACACGATCCGGCGTGCTGTTCATCTCGACAGCCGCCTGCACGGGGCCCATCGCCTGCTCCATGAGATCTTCCGCGCGGCCGTCCCAGAACTGGGCGATGTTGAACACTGCGTTCAGGACGGTCGGCGCGTTTCTCGGACCCTTCTGCCACCCGTGCCCGATGGACGTCTCCATCAGATCGACTCCGCCGAGGCCGAGGTTGTGGCAGGTGTTGCAGCTGATCAGCCAGCTGGACGAGAGCCGGGGCTCGAAGAAGAGCATCTTCCCGAGCTCCACCTTTTCGGGGGTCAGGGGGTTCGTCTCCAAAACCGGCAGGGTCGAGGAGATCGGCTGGAAGACGGTCGCCGCGCTCGCGACCAGGGATTCGGCTCCAGGCGGGGCGGTCTGTGCCATCCCGGTCGTCTCGGTCATCGCGGCCCCGGCGGTTTCATTCCCCTGCTGGGGGCCCGCCTGGCCGCAGGCGCCGAGCACGAGGGCAGCTGCGAGGGTTGTCGATGCAGGTGAGATCGCGTGATATCGCATGATGACCTCCCGTGGCGGTGGCTATGCACCGCCGGCGTTAAGCACAAGTCCCGACCTGACAGGACGATACCGGCGCGCATCGAACCAAGCTGTCGGGAATAGTATGACGTTCGTCGGGGGGATCTCCGCGCCGGGCTGTAAGGATATCTCCTACGCGAGGCTCGGGGCTGGACGCAGAGCGCGGCCTCCGTTGACGAGGCCGCCGGTTCGTTGTACTAGAAGGGCTCGCAGCGCACGCATCTTCTGCTCGGAGGCAACCCATGCCCGTCAACGTGTTCGCCAACTTCGAGGACGGCCTCAAGCCCTCGGCAAGGCAGCGCGACCACTTCATCACCGACCTCGATTTCGACGATGAGCACCTCTGGGTCCCCTACGGCGAGACTGCCTGGTTTCAGCCCTGCCGATTCGATGTCACCACCGGCGGCTTCACGGCCGTCCTGAAGGCCCTTCCGGGCACGGTGGTTCCGAAGCACTACCACGTCAGCACCGTTCAGGGTTGGACGCTGCAGGGAAGCTGGCGGTACCTGGAGCACGATTGGGTCGCGACGGCGGGCACCTTCATCTTCGAGCCCTCGGGCGAGTCCCACACGCTCGTCGTCCCAGAGGATGCGACCGAGACGGCGATCATCCTGTTCGTCGTGAGCGGCGCGCTGATATTCACCGACGACGAGGGCAACTTCGCGGCGTACGAGGATGGTTTCACCATGCTCGAGCTCGCGCGCGCCCACTACCTCGAGCAGGGCCTGGACACCTCGCGCCTCGACGCCCTGATTCGCTAGCTCGCCGAGCCCCGCCGCCTCAGCAGGGCAAGCGCCCATCTTCAGTAGGCGAAGCCCATCTTGATGTAGAGGCCCTGGTCCTGGGTGCTCGTCGCGTAGGTGATGGAGAGAATGGAGCGCGTGCCCCGGAGCGCGATCCAGATCCCACCGCCGTAGCCGGTGTGGAAGCCGCCGGGCGACTCTCCGTCTACCCAGACGCGCCCGAGATCGAACATCCCGAGGATCCCGAAGCTGGAGGGGAAGATGAGACGGTAGTCGAAGAGGTCGAGTCGAAGAGAGCCGCTCCCGTAGAGGGACGCATCTCCCGCGAACCGCTGCATCGGCCAGCCGCGGAGGCTCTCGTTTCCACCGATGTAGGCCAGATCGTAGAACGGGGTGAGACCCCAGACCTTCTTGCCGCCCGCCCGCACCGCGAACTCCGACTGGCGCCATCCGATCGGAAAGCCCGCCCCGCTTGCCAGCTCCGCGGTACCATACGGCTCGACCACATCCAGGATCGCCGGATAGAAGCCGCCGCCCACGTGCAGCCAGAGGTGAGGGCTCGGATCGGCCACCTCGAACAGCCCCGGCCGCCGGGTCTGGAGGTCGAACCTGAGCAGCGTGCCCAGTGACGTGAAGTCGTCCGCGCCGTAGGGATCCAGCTGCCCGACGAGACGATCCGGGTCATCGGAGGTGTTCGAGTACCCGCCGGAGACGACGAGCGCCAGATCCGCCAGCGGCCCGAGCGACCAGCCGATGCCGCCCTCGCCCTTGAGAACGGTCTGCCTGGCGTCGAAGAAGTCGTCTCCGCTGCCGAGCCCGGGAGGAAGCACCGTGTCGTTGCCGACGCCATAGAAGTGCAGGATCTCGAGACTCGAAAGGTTGACGTCGATCGGCACGAACAAGGAGGAGTTCGCGGGCCGGAAATCGGCTTCGAACCGGAGCGCTCCCCTTCCCTTCGTCGCGACCCGTCCATCCAGCTTGAGCTTGGAGGCGTAAGGGTCCTTCCGGAAGCCGTAATCGAACCACGTGTAACCGTAGCCTAGAACCAGGAAATAGTCCGGGCTGTAGCCGATCGTCCCCATCCCGAACCCCATCCCGCCCCAGTGCCTTGGCGGAGGCTTGGAGTTGGGCGGCGGAATCAGCGGCGCATCGGGATAAGGCTTGGCGTTGACACCTCCGCTCCGCTCCCCCGTCACCCGGTTGGTGCCTCGCCAATCGTACAGGCTCACGTTCCCGGTCCGGGTCGCGAAGTGGAACTCGTCGTCTCCCGGACCCCCGATCACCCGCACCTTGACCGGGAAACCTCGGTCTCCGCGGAACACCACCCGATCATCGCCGCCGTGCATGTAGAGGCGGATCTCGCTCGTCTCGCCTCTCTCGAAGCGGCGGCGGAAGTACGGCTCCGAGTCGGGCGCCGCCGACCGGATCGAGACGTCGACTCCGCCGCCGCCGAGGGCCGTGGACACCTCGGCGATATCAGCCGCATCGGTCGCGTGCACGTACGGCTCCCGCGCCAGCAGGGCGTAGAGCTCGGAGCTCGCCTGCGGGAGGCCGTCGCGGCGGCTGACGAGAGAGCCGAGGATGAAATCACCCTCCACCGCCTGGATCTCGGGCGGAAGCCGCTCCACCGCGCCCTCGATCACCTCGTTCGGGAGCCTCGCCGCGAGCGCCGCCGCCGTGCTGTCCCAAACCGATCGGTCGAGCTCGGTCAGGAAGCGGCGGTCCTGGAAGCGCGCGTTGTAATGGAGGTTGAGGACGTTTCCGTACGTTTCCCGGAACGTCGAGACAGCCGGAAACCGCTGGCGACCCAGGCTCGGGAGGAGGCCGTCGAACTTGGCGAACGCCTGGTCCCGGTCCCGGGGTATCGGCCGCCAGCCGGGCGTCGAGTCGGCAAAGCTGGCCCACTTCCACTGGTCCGCATGACGATCCCAGTCGCCGACGAGCATGTCCAGGAGCCGGGCGGTGAGGTAGGCGCGCGAGTACACGCGCTCGCCCGGGCCACGCTGGACGAGATCCATGAGCTCCTCGGAGCCGATCACGTCCTCGGCGCCGGCAAAGGCGGCGATCGCCTCCTCTTCGTCGACAGGACGCTCCTGAAGCAGCCCCAGCACCCCTGCGAATTCGTCACGGAACTCCCCCAGCGAGGCATCGTCGGGAAGCACCCAGAGGGTCGGGCGGGCATGAGGGACGCCAGCCGCCACGAGCAACGAGTCGGCGACCAGGGCTCCGGCCGGGAACTGGGTGCTCATCTGATCCTGGGCGATGCTCTCGACGAAGGTGTTGCGCAGGAGCTCGGGTACCAGCGGTGTCGCGTTCTTGTAGACGGAGCGGAAGGCGTACGGTTTTCCGTCGGCCCCCGCGAACCAGAGAGACTTGGTCTGAAGCCCCCCGCCCGCGCTCAACGGCGTGAGTCCGCCGGCATAAACCGAAAGATCCAGAACCGGGACCTGAATGCTGGACGTCCACGCGTCCCGGTAGTGGGCGCCCCACAGGAAACGGTGGAAGCCACCGGCCGCGTAGTCCGGACCGGGGACGACGGTAACCGTGTCGGGAGGAGCGGGCGCAGCCGTCACGCTCTGGGCGTCCGCCCGGGGGGCCGCCAGGAGAGATAGAGAAGCTCCGAGGGCGAAGATCGATCCGAGTCTCATGTCGCAATACCGATCCTATCCGCAGTGAGGCCGACGCCAGCCGGCTTCGACAAGGTAGCGGCCGCAGGCCGTCGGGCGAACGCCATCCATGTGGGGGAATGCCCGACACCCGGTCGCAGACTCCTCCCGATAGGCCGGGATGCCGTATCCTCGTAGCCTTTTGAAGAGTCTTAGCAGTGAATCGGTTCCATCTCCGGGCGCACCTAGAGCAGGAACGAGCTTCGACGTGAAGAGGCCCGACACCTTCGATGTCTGCGTGATCGGCACGGGGGCCGGCGGCGGTACCATGATCCGGGAGCTGACGGCCGCCGGCTTTCGGGTCGTCGCGCTCCAGCGGGGACCCTACCTCCGCAACCAGGATTTCGTCAGCGACGATGAGCTGACGACCGCACGGCTCTTCTCACCCGACCAGATCGAGACCTGGCGCCGCGACGAGAACAGCCCCGAGGAACGAGGGCGCTTCAACTACGTCGCGCACTGCGTGGGCGGCACCATGACCATCTGGGGCGCCTGGAACTGGCGGTTCCGGCCGGACGAGTTCCGAGTGCTCTCCACCGAGGGCCCGGTGCCGGGAGCCAGCCTGGCGGATTGGCCCGTCCAATACGAGGAGCTCGAGCCGTACTACGAGCGTGCCGAGTGGGACTTCGGGGTGGCGGGAGACGCCGGAGCCAACCTGTTCGGTCCTCCGAGGAAGCGCGGCTTTCCCAACCCGCCGATACCCGAGCGCACGGCCGCCCGCCGGTTCGGCATCGGCGGCGCACGGCTGGGCTACCATCCCTTCCCCACCCCGATGGCGATCAACACGCAGCCCTACGGCTCGAGGGCGGGCTGTCTCTACGGCGGCGCCTGCTCCGGTTTCGGCTGTCCGATGGGCGCCAAGGCGACGACGCTGTCCGTGTCGGTTCCGAAGGCGGAGGCTTCGGGGCTGCTGGACCTCCGGCCCTACTCGCTCGCCTTCGAGATCACGCTCGGGAAGCACGGATACGCGCGTAGCGTCCGATACCTGGATCAGGAAACGGGGGGGGAGCGAGAGGTCTTCGCACGCCACATCGTCGTGGCCGGAAACGCGATCGGCACGCCCCACCTGCTCCAGATGTCCATGTCCGGCGCCTTCCCGGACGGGCTCGGGAACTCGAGCGGACTGGTGGGCCGGAACCTCATGTTCCACATGGTGGTCCAGGCCTCCTACGTGATCGACGAAGCGGCGCACGGCTTCGCCGGGCTCGAGACCCACAAGGCGATCGACGACCTTCACCCCAGCGATCCGAGCCGCGGTTTCATCCGCGGCGGTGTGGTCATCGAGGCGAACTTCCCGCAGAAGCAACCGCTGGCTTACGCCCTGGTCAGCCACGCCGGATACGGGAACGGAGGGCCGGCGTGGGGACGCGAGTTCAAGGACTACCTGCGGAAGTTCCCCCGGATCGCCGGGGCCGCGGCCCTTCTCGAGGATCTCCCGATGGAGGAGAACCGGATCGATCTCAACCCACACGTGACGGACGCCTACGGCCTCCCTGCCCCGCGGATCACCCACAGGCAGCACCCCAACGATCTGGCCATGGCCGCCTGGTACGAAAAGCGGCTCCTCGAGATCGCCGACGCGGCCGGCGGCCAGGAGAGCTGGGTGCCGATCACCGTGACCGCGGACCGGCCCATGAGAGGAGGCTCGCACCTCATGGGGACGTGCCGCATGGGGACCGATCCTGAGCGCTCCGTGGTGGACCGTTGGTGCCGGAGCCACGACGTCCCGAACCTCTGGATCGTGGACGGCAGCGTCTTCCCGACATCCGCGGGCTACAATCCCACACTCACCATCCTCGCCAACGCGTATCGGGTGGCCGACCACTTCGTCGCCGAGGCTAGGAAGGGAGCGTTGTGATGCTTCCCCTCCCCGTGCTGGATCCGCAGCCCCGCTCCAGGCTGACCAGAAGGGAGTTCTTCGCCCGGAGCGCCCTCTGCGGGAGTACCCTGTGGCTTCTCTGGAGCCTGCCGCGTCCCCTGGCCCTGAAAGCCTCGCGCCAGTCCACCGAGCGTCTCGTCTTCTCTGAGGCCGAATGGAAGCTCGTCGAAGCAATCAGCGGCCGGATCATCCCCACGGACGAAGATCCCGGGGCCGTCGAAGCGGGTTGCGTGAATTTCATCGACAAGGCCCTGGCGTACGAAGAAGCGGATCTGCGGAGCCTGTACCAGGCCGCACTGAGAGCCATAGACGGCCTGGGGGAGGCCCGCTTCGGCCAGCCCTTCGTCGACCAACCGGCGGAGCGGCAGGACGAGATCCTCCGGGCGCTCGAGTCCGGTGACGTGCCCGGCTGGTCCTCCGACAGGGCATCGCCCGGCGAGTTCCTTCAGATCATATGTACCCACACGATCATCGGGTTCCTGGCCGACCCGTCGTACGGGGGAAACCGGGACTACGCGGGATGGAAGCTGATCGGCTATCCGGGGCCGCGGCACGAGTTCGGCGGGTACACGCCGAAGCAGATGATCGGAGAGGAGAAGATCCAGACGGTCTGGGGCGGCGAGACGGACTGACCTCGGCCACAGCGGCCGAGGGAATACCAGTCGGGGGGTTGAGTATCGGGCTGGCGAGCCTACCCTCTAGCGGCCCTTTCTTCTTCGAACACCTCTCGACAGCGCCGAGCGCGGCCGGTCGTCCGTGCCGGTGCCGTTCTTCGCGGCGAGGCCCGGTCCCGGTGTCGGCGGCGTCGTCGAAGGCTCGTAATCCGGTACGATCTCCCGCTCGATGGTCTCGCCCATGAGGGTCTCGATGTCCCGGACGAGGTGCCAGTCGTTTGGCGACATGAGGGTCACCGCTTCGCCGGTGTCGTCCCCGCGGGCGGTGCGGCCTACGCGGTGGACGTAGTCCCGAGGATCGTCGGGAACGTCGAAGTTGATGACGTGCCTGATCCCGCAGATGTCCAGCCCTCGCGCCGCCACGTTCGTAGCAACCAGCACCCGCGTCTCTCCGGAGCGGAAGCTCTCCAGGCTCCGGTCACGCAGACGCTGGGGCTTGCCGCCGTGAAGGTCATCGACCGAGACGCCGCTCGACTCGAAATACTCGGCGAGATAGCTCGTCGTGTCTCGTCTCCGGGTGAAGATCAGCACCTGGCCGGCAGTCCTCTCCTCGAGCAGATGGAGCAGCAGCTGGTGCTTGGCCGGCCAATCCACGGGGTGAATGACCTGCCGGATTCCCTCGGCCGCCCTCTCGAGCCCCACCTCGACGCGCACCGGATCTTCCATCATCTCGTGCGCGAGCCAGAGCACCCCACCCGGCATGGTGGCCGAGAAGAGCAGCGTCTGCCGGGTCCGGGGGGTGGCACGGACGATCGCTTTCACGTCGTCGATGAACCCCATGTCCAGCATGCGGTCGGCCTCGTCCAGCACCAGGACCTCGACCTCCGAGAGGTCTGCCGAGCCCCGGCGTATGTGGTCGAGGAGCCTACCGGGCGTGGCGACGAGCACGTCGCAGCCGTAGCCCAGCTCCCGTGCCTCGGATCCGACGTGCGTCCCGCCGTGCACGACGACGCATTCCACATCGGAGGTGAGCGCGTAGGTCTCGATCGCAGCGCCTACCTGCTGCGCGAGCTCGCGAGTCGGGGTGATGACGAGGCCTCTGGGTCGGCCGTGAACGGCGTCGTCGCTCAGACGCTGGATCATCGGAAGCGTGAACGCCGCGGTCTTCCCCGTTCCCGTGTTGGCGGTCGCCAGCAAATCCCGGCCCTCCAGAGCCGCCGGGACGGCCTGCCGCTGGATCTCCGTGGGCCGGGTGTAGCCCGCTCGCAGGACGGCGTCCAACAGCCTGGGCGCCAGCCCCAATTCGGCGAAGGTCGCGTCCGGGGACGCTATGTCCGTCAGCTCGCTTTGAGTGTTTGCAGCGGATGCGGCCTGATCTGTGTCGTTGTGATGTGTTTCGAGGTCGATAATCGTTGATTCCTCGGATGGCGTTGCTGATCGTGAATGCCCCGGCCGCGCGGGGCTAGGGTGGGAAACCTCCGGATACCCGACATGCTGCCTTCTGATCCCGGGGGCGTGGCCCTCCCCGGGCGCGAGCCATGCCGAGCAGCCTCGACCGGCCCGGCGTGCCGAGCCGTCAGCTCAGCGCACGACCTGGTACGTCCGGAGATCCAGATCCCCGGCGAGCAGATCAGGGAAGTTCGCGATGGCGTTCTGGATATGCTCGGTCTCGAAGTGGGCCTCGAGCGCTTCCTCGCTCGTCCACTCCTCGACGAAGGTGAACTTGGCCGGGTCCTCCAGGCTCTCGAGCATCTCGTAGCTGACGCAGCCTGCCTCCTGCCTGGTCGGAACGACGAGCCCCTCCAGCAGCTCCCGAAGCTCGCTCGCCTTCTCGGGATGAGCCTGCAGGTGGGCGACCACTCGAATGGCCATCTACTCTTCCTTTTTCTTTACCCGGGGCCGGAACCCGACGGTGAGGAACAGGTTGAAGGAAGCGCCCATGTTGTCGGAGCCGACGATGAGGAAGGTGTAGGGCTCGGCCGCGACGTACCAGTGTCCCAGCTGGTAACCGAACGCCACGCCGCCCGACAGATCCAGCGCGGTCTCGCTGATCTTGCCCTCGATGCTCCCGCGCTCCGTGGTGATGAAGGCCGCCGCGATGTTCCCGGCCCCCCTGATCATGAAGGGCTTGTCCAGAAACGCTCCGCCGCCCTCGATGCCCAGGAAGGTGGACTTCTGATCAAAGAACTCGTCGTCACGCACAAACGTTCCGCCGCCGTTGTACATGGCCCACGCGCCGACGTAGGCCGGCTGGCCGAAGAGCAGCGGGAACTCGATCCCGACCGAGCCGCCGACCATGCCGCCGTACCCGTCGCCGAAGCCGTATCCGCCCTGCAGCCGCCCGGCGAACAAGCCGTATCCGCCCTGCAGCCGCCCGGCGAACTGCGCCTGCGCCGCGCCCGGCGACGCGGCCAGGGCGAGCAGGATGAGCAGCGAGCCCATGACGATTCGGGCGCTACGCCGGTCTTGCATGGATCACATCCTTTCAGCTCGAACCCTGAGTCGCGTTCCAACCGGGAGCTCGGGGGGGGAATCTTCACTCTGCCATCGCGCGGCGCCAGGCGCGGACCGCGATCGGAGTCGGCCTAGGGCGGGCCGACCGCTCAGCGTAGATCCGGATTGAAAAAGAAGGCGAACTGCAACCGACGGAAGATCCGATCCTGGAAGATCTGCCACAGAAAGCCCGTATGAAAGCACATCGTACGGGTGATCTGATAGGCCAGCGCGACATAGACCCGATCCTGGTCGAAGGCCCTCTCGCGCCCGCCCGTGTTGATGAAGAGCTCGTTGTAGGAGGCGAGGAAAAGGGTGTTCGGCTGGATCGTCTTTCGGGTCAACGGAAACTGCAGCAGGAGCATATACCTGAGCCGGGTCGAGAAGCCGGTCTCCTCGGCTTCATCGAGCCGGATCCACCTCTCCTCGAACCGATACCTGTGGAAGAGCCGGACTCGCCAAACGGGGCTTCGAAGGATCAGCTGCTGGAAGAAGTGGTTCTGACTGGTGCCGATGCCCTCCTCCTCGAACGGCCAGCTCTTCACGTAGGTATAGCCCAAGCTGAAGAACGGGCCGTTGTTCAGGTGGAAGTTGACGGCCGGCCTGAGGATCAGCACATGGGGATTGGAGGCGGCCTCCCACGTCCAGTACTCCACTTCCGTATGGATGCTGAAACGGTCGCTGATCCGGTTGTCCCCGAAGTACTGGAGCCAGGTTCCGAGTCGGTCGCTCGGATCGTCCTGTGCACTGAGCGGGGTGGCGGAGAGGGCGGAGAGAAGGAGCGCGAAGCAGAGGTACGCAGCTGCCGCTGACGCCGCACGCGCAGAAGACACGGTCTTTCGACTTTCCCACCCGCGGGTCGGACGAGGCTCGAGCCACGCCCGCCGGGTGTTCTACGACGATCTATTCACTTCTGAACCCGCCGCAGGCGCCCGAAGGGCGAACGAGGCGAAAACGACGGATCCCTCGGCGACACCACGATGTCACGAAAGGAGGATATGAGGGAGTCGGGAAGTTCTCATATCCGCGTGTGGTGGAAAGTCTTACGCGGGGAACCCTCGCCGGGAGGGCTCCCCGCGCTCAACAGGCATCGATGAGGAGCTCGAAGCGCGCGTTCAGGGAAGAGCGGCGATCCAGGCGCCGTCCTCCAACCACTTTTTACGCAGCTGCTCGAGGAGCCCCGTCTTCTCGAACGCGTCGAGATAGTTATCGATGAGGTTGTGGAGCATCGGATCGTTGCCCGGCATCGCGATGCCGATGGGCTCGATCGTCAGTGGCTCCCGCAACGTGGCCAGGCCCTCGTTCGGGAACCGCATCAGAGAGAGCAGACAGATCGGCATGTCCGCCACGAGCGCGTCGATCGCTCCCGCCATGAGCATGTTCACGGCCTCGTCGTAATCCGACACCGTGATCAGCTGCGCGTTGGGCGTGTACCTCTCGGCGAACTCCTGACTCGTCGAGTTCGACAGAGCGGCCAGCCGGATCTCGGGCGTGTTGAGATCCTCGGTGTTGCTCGCGGCGGCCAGAGTCGTGGACTTCGTGAGGATCGACTTGCCCGAGAGCATGTACGGCCCCACGAACGCGGACGTCTGCGCCCGCCGGGGCGTGATCGCCATGCCCGACATCACCAAGTCCACCGCCCCCTCGTCCATCGCGCCGAGCAGCTCCCCGAACGGACGGTTCACGATCTCGAGCTCCATGCCCATCGCCCCGGCAATCAGGTTGGCGAGGTCCACCTCGAGGCCGAGCATCTGGCCGCCGCGCCCGCGCACGTTGAACGGAGGCTGGTTGGCGGACATTCCCACACGAAGCGTCCCGCTCTGGACGATGCGGTCCAGAACCGGCGACTCCTGCGCCTCGACCGTGGCGCTCGCCGCCAGCAGGCCGGTCCCGAGCGCCAGGCCCAGGAAGAGGTTCCGTAGATTAGCCAATTCTATCTCCTTTGCTAGTCGTGTTCTCTTGCGTGCGTGCAGTTTGGCGCCGAGCAGACGCGGGCGCTACCGCATGCTGCCACGAGAATCCGGTTCAGAACCCGAACCGCGCTCCCAGCTCGATGAACCACTCGTTCCTCTTCACGCTCTCGCCGCCCACCTCGAAGATGTTCCCGAGCCCGAAATCGTAGCCCGCATCGATCGACAAGACCACGAAGTCGAAGCCCAATCCGGCCCGACCCGACCACAGCGTGCCCTTCAGGTCCTCCTTGAGGATGCCCAGGTCGTTATCCGAGACGCCCGTTGGGAAAGACGGCGTGACTCCGCCGAATATCCGGAGCGCCAGCGGCCGGCTCTTGATCAGCTTGACGCCGATGCCGACCGGAACGCTGACGTCCTGAATCCTAAGATCGTCCGTCGTGCCCCCGCCAGCGGGGATCGTGACATCCGCACCGGCGGTCGACCAGAAGACGCCCACTTCGACGTAGAGGCGGCCGCCCGCGCGGACCCTGCCTCCGGCCTCGAACCCGATCCCGGTGTCGGAGTCGATGTCGGTTCCCGAGTAGTTCACGAACGTGACGCCGAGCTGCGGGACGATCAGCTCCACGACCTGGGCCGATGCCGAAGCCCCCCAGGCGAGGGTGAACAGCCCGACCAGCAAGAGCGTGCGCGCGCGTGGCATCCCCGTCTCCCCTTCCGTCGTTCGCGGGCCCCTTCAAGCCCGGTCGGCTTCCGTCGGCCGGATCCTATCGCGGGTGCCGCCCCGTATCAAATGCGCTGGAATACGGGAGCGCCGGCGGGAGCGCTGCGCGAACCGGCCGACGCGCCGGGTTGCACAGCGAATCCGACATCGCTACTGCGTGAGGAGCGCACGAGAACCGACCTGCACCCGAAGGGATTAACAAAGGGATTAACAAATGTGCCGATGGCTTGCATACTCGGGAGAATCGATCCACCTGGAGGAGTTGCTGCTCAAGCCGGAGCGGTCCCTGATCGAACAGAGCCTCCAGGCCCGCGGCGGCACGACCACGAACGGAGATGGATTCGGCGTTGGCTGGTACGGCGCCGCGGAGACACCCGGGCTCTACAAGTCGGTGCGGCCTGCCTGGAATGACTCGAACCTCCTCAGCATGGCCGCCCACCTCTCTTCTCCGCTCTTCGTGGCTCACGTGAGGGCGACGACCGGAACGACCATCCAGCGCAGCAACTGCCACCCCTTTCAGCACGACTCGTGGCTCTTCATGCACAACGGCGAGATCCGCGGCTTCCGCGACATCAAGCGCGAGCTCGTGATGGAGGTCGACCCCGCCCTCTTCCCGGAGATCGAGGGGACGACGGACTCCGAGATCATGTTCTACCTTGCCTGGACGTTCGGGTTGGAGGCCGATCCGGTGGCGGCGATGGAGCGGACGGTGGGTCTCGTGGAAGAGGTCGGAGGGCGCCACGGGATCGAGCATCCCATGCAGATGACGGTGGGCATCACAGATGGCCGGCGGATCTACGCGTTTCGGTACTCCTCGGAGGGGAAGTCGTACACCCTGTATCACAGCATGAGCATGGAGGCTCTGCACGAGCTCGACCCCGCAACCCGGCGTTTCTCCGACGACGCTCGGGTCGTCGTCTCGGAGCCGTTGACGGATCTGTCGGACTATTGGGTCCAGATCCCGGAGAGCACGGCGGTGCTGGTGGAAGGCGGAGACGTGGAGATGGTGCCGTTCGTCCCGGCGCCGCCTGCCTGAGCGTTTCGGCGGCACTCCACTGGCGCTAGCCTGACGCTCCGGCGCGCCGCCGGCATGACGCCCCGCCGCCCTCTCTAGTCGTCGGGAGCCGGATCAGGAAGGATCGCGTTCAGCAGGAGGGCGGCGAGCCCGCCCGTGATCAGCCCCGTGCCGATGAAGTTCCGGAGGCCCTCCGGGAGGTGCTGAAGCGCCTCCGGCCTCAGCTCTACCCCCAGGCCCAGGCCCACCGCGATCGCCAGGACCACCAGGCTGCGCTGCGTAAGGGGCACGCTGCGACGGAAGATGGCCGCGCCGCTCGCGAATATCATCGAGAACATGACGAGGCCGGCTCCGCCGATGACGGAGGGCGGGATCGTGGCCAGCGCCGCGGAGATCTTCGGCACGAGCCCGAGGAGGACCAGGAGCCCTCCGGTCACGGCGGTCACGTGCCGGCTCACGACGCCTGTGAAGTTCACGAGTCCGACGTTCTGCGAGTAGGAGGTCGTCGGAAACGCGCCGAAGAGTGCGGCCAGCCCGCTGCTCGCACCGTCGGCCACGAGGCCTCCCTTGAGCTCGCGATCGGTAGGCTCGCGACCGGCCGCTGCGATCACCCCCGTGATGTCTCCGATCGTCTCGATCGAGCTGATCACGTAGATGAAGGCCATGATGAGGATGGCGCTCCACTCGAAGGTCAGGCCGAACGGTAGGGGCCTCGGCACCGAGAGCCAGGCGGCGCTCGATACCGCCGTGAAATCCACCGCGCCGAAGATCACCGACAGCACGTACCCGACGAGGACTCCGGCCAGGACGCTCGCATACGCCAGAAAGCCGCTCGCATACTGGTTGAGGACCAGGGTGACGAGAAGGACGACGGATGCGATCCCCAGATTCCGAAGGGATCCGTAGTCCTCCGCTCCGATCCCGCCGGCTGCGTAATCGACGCCGACCGGAATCAGCGTGAGGCCGATGAGCATCACCACGACGCTCGTGACGAGGGGCGGAAACCACCGCCTCACGCGGGAAAAGGAAAAGCCGATGACGACTTCGACGAAGGCCGCCGCCAGGCATGCTCCGAACACCGCGGCCAGGCCGGCGCGGCTCCCGACCGCGATGCTTCCACCGACGAACGCGATGCTGGTGCCCATGACAATCGGTATCCGGCCTCCCACCGGACCGATCGGATATGCCTGGACGAGCGTGGAGAGGCCGGCGACGAGAAGGACCGCCTGAACGAGGACGCCTGTCTGTCCGGCGGCCAGTCCCAGCGCGCCGGCGATGAGAAGGGGCGGCGTGATGTTGCCGAGCAGCATCGCCACGAGGTGTTGAGCCCCGAGCGCGAGCCCCTCCCCGACGGGAGGCCTGTCGTCTACATCGTAGATGAGCCCCTTACGCACGCACGACGCGCGTGGCGAAGATCTTGTCGTGCCACGCCTCGCCCTTCGGGTCGAACGCCGCCCAGATGAAGCCCAGACCGAAGAGGAAGCCGCTCACCGCGTAGCCGAGCGTGCCGCGAAGGCCGGCGCGCAGGAAGGAGATCGCCCCGCCCCCGTTATCGTCCACCCGGATCTCGAGCAGCTTCATGCCCACCGACTGCCCGCTGCTGCTCCACAGGTAGCCGAAGTAGACGAATTGGAGCAGAATGAGGATAGGAATCATGATGAGGAAACTCAGGCCGGTAAGGAGTCCCAGCACATTGCTCTCGGTCGCCGAGGCCAGGCCGGCCATCATGCCGAAGGGTATTAGGATCACCCAGGCGAGGACGCTCAAAGCAACCTCGTCGATAATATAAGCGATGAACCGGGAACCGAAGCTGGCGTTGCCCATGAGCTGCCCCTTTTTTTGGTGTCGCCGCGCGAGGAGGGACCGCGAGCCGAAAGCAGGATCTCTGAGGATGCGTGATCGACGCCCGATCCTGCCAGTGCTATCGATTCTATGGGCACTCTCTGCCGCGTCTGCGGCCGGGCAGGAGACACCCCCGCCGGACCCGATCGACATGGTGGACCGAGGCCTCCCGATTCCTCACGGCTTCCAGCAGGACAACGTCGCGCAGCAGCGTGCCTCGCTCTTCGGCATTCGGCCCGCCTTCACGATCCGCTCGTGGGAGAGCCATCCGTGGGGTCTGCGGGCCCGTCTCGCCATTCAGTTCGCCGGGCTGGACTTCCGCTCCGCCGAAGGCGTCGATCTCGAGAAGGTGTCGCTCGCCGCGATCATGCCCGGCGTCGAGTTCGTCTTCCCCACCGGCCGCCGCTCGCTCTTTCGCCCGTTCCTGGACGTCGGCGTCGGCTCGAGCACCGGGCTCGACAACCCTGCGCTGATCGCGGCCGTCGGAGCACAGCAGGAGTTCGTCTTTCCGGCCGGCCGCTTCGAGCTGAGCCTCGAACCGAAGCTGGAGTACACGAGGGCGTTCGTGAGCGGCGCCAGAGACGACGATTTCGGGGCTCTCAGCGCCTACACGGACGCGCGGCATCCACTCCCATTCCGGATTGGCGGCCGGCGACCCGAGCTCGGGGTCTACTTCAAGGGGAGCTACCTCTTTTCGCCGCTGGACTTCAGGTCCCTGGACGGCGAAGGAGCCGCGGTGGAGTACGAGTTCCAGATCGGCGCGCTGTTCAGCTTCAAGAAGCCGCCGAAGCTCTGGTTCATCCCGGTGCCGATGATCGGATTCGGATACGCCTTCGGCGACGACTGGAGCGGCATCCGCATCAGGGTCGGAGGTGACCGCCTTCTACGGCTGCCCCTCGGGCCGGGCGAATAGGGCCGGGCGAATGGGGCCGGGCGAATAGGTGGCGGGGCGAGTAGGCTTCCGGGCGGGACTCAGCCGGCCGCTTCGAGGTTCAGAGGATAACCCTCGCGAATGAGCCCCTCCGCTTCCAGAGGCCCGACGGGACCGGAGAAGTAGAAGCCCTGTGCCTGCGAGCAGCCCGTGGCGCGCAGGTGCACGAACTGCTGCCTCGTCTCGATCCCCTCGGCGATCACGTCGACATCGAGGTTGTTCGCCAGCATCACGATCGTGCGCGCGACGCCGCCGCGACGGAGCTCGTGTTGAGCGCGGCTCACGAAGGTCCGGTCGATCTTCAGCGCGTGCACCGGGACGGTGTGAAGCAGACTCAGGGACGAGTAACCGGTGCCGAAGTCGTCGATGGCTACCTTGATGCCGATCTCCTGAATGAGACCCAGGACGCGCTCCGCGTTCGCCGGGTCCTTCATCAGATCCGTCTCGCTGATGTCGAACCTGACCTGCTCGCCGAGGATTCCGTTCCGCTCCAGGATGTCGCGCACCCGACCGGCGAACTCCTTATGAAAGAGCTGGCGACCGGCCACGTTGATGGCGACGGGCGGCGGCGTCTCGGGCGCCAGGTTGTCCTGCCACAGCCTGATCTGCTGGCAGGTTCTCTCGATCACCCAGTATCCGAGCTGGTGGATGAGCGGAGACGCGACGGCCACCGGGATGAAGACGTTGGGCGGCACGATGCCCATCTCGGCGTGGCGCCACCGGATGAAGGCCTCGAGTCCGGTGATTCTGCCGTCTTCGAGGCAGACGATCGGCTGGTACTCGAGGAAGAAGTCCTTCCGCTGAAGAGCTCCGGCCAGCTCGCCCTCGATCTGCCTGCGGCGCTCCTCGCTTCCGTCCGACACGGCATCGAAGAACTGAACGCGCAGCTTGGACTCCCGCGCCCGACTCAGGGCGATCTCGGCGTCGCCGAGGATCGCATCGACCGTGTCGTACGCGGGCCCCCCGAACACCAGCCCGATGGCCGGGTCGAGCTTCACCTCCGTCGAGCCTAGCGGGAACGGCCGCTGGAGCGCCGCCAGGATGCGGTCAGCTGCCTCCTTCGCCTCCTCGACCACCTGAATCTCTTCCAGCACCGTGATCAGACGGTCACCGCTCCGTGCCACGGTATCGGCGGGCCGAAGGAGTCCGGCCAATCTCCGAGCCGCGGCCAGCAGGACCTGGTCTGCACGCTCGGCGCCCTCTGCGTCACGCACGCGCTGCAGGCCCTCCGACTGAACGAGCAGGACGGCGAAAACGCGGCGTGAGGAGCGGCGGCGGCCGCGGATGGACTGCCGGATTCGGTCCTTGAGGATCGGCGTACCCGGGAGACCTGTGAGCGGGTCGTAAAGCTCCGACTGTTCCCGCAGCTCCTCCATCGAGGCGATCATCGTCCGTGCGTGCTGGGCGACGTTCTGCACCGCTCCGCGCATGCGCCCGAGCGATGCGTTGTGCGAGAGCTCCGCCGTGAGGATTCTCAGAAGCTCGTGCACCTCTCCGCCGATAATCACCCTTTCGGTAAAGAGCTGCACGGCGGCCACGGCCTGCCCTTCCGCGAGGACGGGCAACGTCGCGACGCCGTGAAGCTCCGCCGACCGAAAGACGTCCATGACCTTCCAGTCAGGGAGATCCGCCACGGCCTTCAGCTCGAGCGTGTCGGGGATCTCGAGCTTCCCATCGAGCCGGTCGCGGATTTGAGCGATCTCCAGACCGGGCTCGATCCGCCATCGATCGGACGCCGAGCCGGGCCGGTGGATGCGCCCGACCGGCGAACGAAGCAGATCCCCCAGCTCTGCGAGGACCGACTCGAGCGCCTCATCCAGCGCCACGTCGGGGGCACCGATGGCCATGATGAGGTCCAGAAACCGGGCGCGAGCCTCGGGGTCCAGCGGTCGGCCGCGAACTCGAGTCGACGAAGCCTCCCGATAAGAGTCTTCCGGGGGGGGCTCGGCATCGGATTCGTACGACGTAGCGGTCAGGAGCTCCTCGGTTGGCGAGGGCTTGGATCGATTGCGGTTCACCGATTTATCCTCATCGCGTCACGATTGGAGATCGTGCCTCTCGGGAAGTCCGAATTGGCAGGTGCCGTGCCAGTATCGGCCGGTGAACCCGGGGTATTCACATGCCCCGGCGCGAGATGCCTAGAAAATGGACGATGACACGCGGCTAAGCGACTGTATCGCGGGATGTTCGACCGTTACGGCTCAGCCTGGCAACCTGGGCGTTCGGGCCCATGCGGAAAGCGTGGATCGAGCCGGCGAAGCCGGGAATGCCGACCGGCGCTCCCCACCAGACGGGCGTTGCGCCCGGCCTGTGGCACTACTGGCGTTCGGCGAGGTTACGGAGGTGGCTCCGTGGCCGCCCGTCCTACGGGGATGAGGTAGAGGGGCCGCTGGTCTTCCGGCAGGGCCAGAGCTTCGCTCAGTCGGGCATCGTCGAAGGCGCCCATGGGGACCGCCGCGAGACCGAGCGCGACGGCCTCCAGCAGGATGTTCTGGCCCGCGTGGCCGGCCTCCATGTGGACGTAGCGGGGCGCCCGCGCCCCGTACTTCACCGCGGTTCGCTTTTGGACCGCGGCGATGGCGAAGATGGCCGGAGCATCGCCGAGCGCGTCCTGGTACAGGCCGGCCTCCTGCATGGCGGGCCGCGGGTCGCCCGGTGCGTGGAGGGTGAGACCGTGCAGAGCCGGGTCGTAGTGAAAGAGCCCGTCGGGAGTGCCCACGTAGAGCTCGAGAGGATAGAGCGCCCCGGCGGAGGGTGCCGTCCGGTGGCCCGCGTCGTCGGTCACCCCCTGCGCCGCCCACAGAAGCTGGCCGATCTCGGCCTCGGTCAGCGGGGTGTCCGCGAACGCCCGAACCGAGCGTCGCCTCTCCAGCGCCTCCTCGAGGGATATCTCCCCGACCCTTCGCGGCTCGGGAAGCGCCCGCTCCTGAAGCAGGATCGTCTTCGGCACGATCGTCTCCCCCGTCATCTCCCCTTTCATGCTCCGGCGACGCATCTCCTCGGCTTCGACGCTCCGGCCGCAAGCCGCCGTTCCCACCGCCACGATGACGGCGACGAGCGCGCAGGCGCTCGGCAGGCGGACGCGAGGCGGGATCACGGCTATCCGGCGGCGACCGCCTCCTCGTAGGGGAACTCCTCGGCCAGCACCTTCAGGCGCGCGAAGCGCTCCCGGCAGACCCGGCGCGTCGTCTCCAGGTCGACCTCGTCGTCCCTGAAGCGGCGTTGATGCTGGAAGTACATCGCCGGATCGGTCCAATCCGGCTCCACATTGATCCGGTAGGCGTGCCCGCCCCACACCTCGTAGAGCGGGAAGAGGCCGCTCGCCACGGCGACGCGCACCAGCTCCACCGACTCGGCGGGCTCCGATTTCCACCCCGTCGGACACGGCGAGTGCATGAGCAGGAAGCGCGTCCCGCTGATCGAGAACGCCGTCTTGAGCTTGCGGCTGAAGTCCTCCGGGTGAGCGATCGACAGGGTCGCCGCGTACGGGATCCGGTGCGCCGCCATGATCGCCAGGATGTCCTTCTTGTCCTCGCTTTTCCCCTCCGGCGTCGTCGACGTTCGTGCGCCCGGGGGCGTGGCCGATGAGCGCTGACCTCCCGTGTTTCCGTAGATCTCGTTGTCGTAGCAGATGTAGATGATGTTGTCGTCGCGCTCGGCCGCCGCGGAGAGGGTGGCCATCCCGATGTCGTACGTGCCCCCATCGCCTGCCCAGCAGATCACCTGGCCGGACTCTTCGTTCAGGTCGCGGATGCAGGCCAGCCCGGAGGCGACCGCCGCCGCCGAGGCGAACGTCGTGCACACCGTCGGCACGCCGTAGCTCGTCGTCGGGAAGGCTCCCGCCGTCACGGCGCCGCAGCAGGCCGGGATGGCGAGCGTGCAGGTATCCCCGACGTCGGCCAGGGCGCGGCCGAGCATGGTAAGGCCCACGCTCATGCCGCAGCCGCCGCAGTTCGTGTTGCCCGCGCGGAGCAGGCACTCCTCGGTGCAGGGGATCGGCGCCGTCGCGAACCCCTCCAGCCTGCCCAGGCCGATCTCCTCTTCCCGGCTGAGCTCGCGGTCCTGTTGGCCGGGCTCGCGGCCCTCGCGTCCGAGCGCGCCATCCGGCGCTCCAGATCCCCGTCCGGCGGTCATCGCTTCGCCTCCTTCCCGACCCCGATTCCCAGCCAGACCGGCTTGCCCATGTCGTCCCGCTCGCGGAGATCGGCGACGACCTCGTCGATCATCGAGGGCGTCACGTCGCCCCCGCACAGGCCCGTCAGGTAGCCCTGGATCAGCAGCTCGTCACCGTCGCCCTGGAAGACGGATCGCAACTCCTGCCAGAAGATGCCGCCCACTCCGGCGGCGTAGTTGCGGTCCAGCACCGCCACCTTCTTCGCGCTTCGGCAGGCTTCTCTCACAGCCGCTTCCGGGAACGGCCGGAACATCTTGATCTTGATCAGGCCGATCTTCTCGCCTTCATCCCGACGGCGGCGGACGACCTCCCGCGCCGTCGTGGCAATCGTGCCGGAGACGACGAGCACCTCTTCCGCGTCATCCGTGAAGAAAGTCTGAATCGCGTTCCCGGGGTCCCGTCCCATCTCCTCGATGAACGCGTACCGGCACTCCTCGAAGGCTTCCGGCACCCGCTCCATCGCCTCGTCGATCTCGAGCCTCTGCGACATCGCGACGTTGGGCCACACGAGGCCTCCGAGCGTCGTCGGAGCCTCGTGCCTCAGGCGGTGCGGGAGGTCGAGATCCGGGAGGTAGCGATCCACCTCCTCCTGCTCGGGCAGCTCGGTCCCCATCTGCGTGTGCGACAGGATAAACGCGTCCAGCGCGACCAGGGCGGGCAGCAGGATCCGGCGGTCTTCCGCCAACCGGAAGGAGAGCAGCGTCGTGTCCAGCACCTCCTGGTTGTCCTCGCAGTAGAACTGGATCCAGGGGAAGTCCCGCAGCATCAGGGTGTCGCCCTGGTCCGCCCAGATGTTCCAGGGCGGCCCTAGGGTCCGGTTGACCGCCACCATGACGATCGGCAGCCGGTAGAAGCCGGCCACCATGATGTTCTCGACCATGTAGGCGATCCCGTTCGAAGAGCTGGCCGTGAACGCCCGTGCGCCGGCCAGCGAGGCACCGATCGACACGCCCATGGCGCTGTGCTCGCTCTCCACCGGAACCACGCGTGTCTTCGAGAACGGAAACCTCGCGACGTACTCGACGATCTCCGTCTGCGGCGTGATCGGGTAGATGCCGCAGGTCGCGCCGCGCGCGTGCCGGTTGGCCTCGGCGGCTGCGCCGAGGGCGTATCCGGCGGCGTGGTTGCCCGTAACCAGTTCGGCAGGCATCGATGCTCCTATTGGGGACTCACAGGTGGCTTAAAGGTGGCTCATCAGGATCACGTTTCGCGGACACTCCGTCACGCAGACGCCGCAGCCCTTGCAGAAGGAGTAGTCGAACACGAGCTCGTGGCCGACCCGCTTGAGGACCCCCTCGGGGCAGTACGTCACACAGAGATCGCACTCGTTGCAGACGCCGCAGGAGAGGCAGCGCGTCGCTTCCGCCGCGTCCGTCAGGCCCGTGTGGATCTCGTCGAAGGTGGACCGGCGGACCTCCGGCGCGACCGCATCTCCCTCCGAGACAGCCAGCCTCTCGAACAGGTGAAGACGCATGGCGTCGGCTCGAATGACATCGTCGTGCCAGACGTCGACGTCCCGCCGAGCCGCCGCGTGCTCCGTGATCGTCAGATGCTCGCCGCTGAGAGCCGCGTGCATCTGGAAGGCGGACCGCCGCCCGCTTCCGATGGCGCCCGCCACCGTTCCATCGTTGGTGGCCAGATCGCCCACGGCGAATACCGGCGTCTCGAGCAGGCCGAGCAGCCGCTCCCCCTCGCGCACTTCGGTGCCCTCCGGAAAGACGCTCATGTCGGGTGATTGCCCCAGGGCCAGGATCACGCGGTGGCATGGGAGCTCGAAGTCGGAGCCCTCGATCTCGACGGGCCGCCTACGTCCCGACTCATCCGGCTCACCCAGCTCCATGCGGCGGCAGACGAGCTGATAGACTCGACGGCGGCTTCCATCCGTACCGCCTGACCCGTTGGCGCCGTTGCCCCCTCGAGTACGGTCCGGCCGAAGCACGATCGGCTGGGTGAGGAAGTCGATCGGCACCCCTTCCTCCAGCGCCTCGTCGATCTCCTCGCGGATCGCCGGCATCTCGTTCCGGGTCCGCCGATACACGACCTTGACGCTGTCGGCTCCGAGCCGGAGCGCCGATCGCGCGGCGTCCATCGCCGTGTTGCCTCCGCCCACGACGACCACGTCCTCCCCATCCACTCGCACCTCGTTCCGGTGCGTACGATCGAGGAAGTCGATTCCCTGCTCCACTGCCTCGCTGTCCCCGACCCCCAGCCGCAGCCCGCGGAGCTCCTGGAGCCCGGTCGCCACGAGCACGGCGTCGACGCCTCGCGTCAGGTCGAGGAGAGTGGGGCGATCGATCGGATGCTCCGTCACCACCCGGACACTGAGGCCGAGGACGCGGCCTATCTCCCGGTCCAGCACATCCTCGGGAAGCCTGAACTGAGGAATGCCGGTTCGCAGGAGTCCTCCGATCTCCGGACCCGACTCGTAGATCGTCACGCCGTAGCCCAACCGGGCCAGCTGATAGGCCGCCGAGAGTCCGGCCGGCCCCGAGCCGACAACGGCGACCTTCTCTCCCCGGCTCGCCAGTGGCTCGATTGCGACCTCGCCGGTATCTCCCGCGAAGCGCTCGAGTTGGCGCACGTTCACGGCGCCGTCCAGCTCCACTCGGTTGCAGGAATCCATGCACGGCGCCGGGCAGACCCGCCCGCAGGTCGACGGAAACGGCGTGGTCCGAAGCAGTATCTCTAGAGCGCCGTCCGTGTCATCCCCGGCCAACGCGTGCAGGAATCCCTGCACGTCGTTGCCCGCCGGGCACACGTGATTGCACGGCGGGACGTACTGCTGCCGCTTCGGCTGCTGCGTGGCCCACTGGCCGGTCTTGATCCCCGGCAACCCGCCGCCGGCGCCCTCCAGGAAGCTGGGCCCGCGCTCGGTGGCCACGAACGGCGAGGTCGCCGCGCCGTCCTCCTTCCCTTCCATCGCTTCGGTGACGCCGGGCAGCTCCGCGCAGCGCACGCGCTCGAAGGCCTCGGCGGCAGCGGTCTCGTTCCCGCCCCCGAAGCCCAAGTGCTGTAGAGCAGCCTGCATCTCATCGAGCGGAATCTCCAGCACCGCACCGACGGCTCCCGCGAGCGCGGTGTTCACGATCGGCACGCTCCGGGTCCCCAGTTCGTTGTCGCGCGCGATCGCCGTGGCGTCCACCGTCGCCACGCGGTTCTGCGGGTATCGGTCGGCGAAGCTCTCCGGCCGCTGGTCCGTGTTGATGAGGATCCAGCCGCCCGGCTCGAGGCCGTCCGCGACCGCCGGGCCGATAAGGGTCGGATCGAGGACGATCACGTGATCCGGCGCGTAGATGAGGTTCCGGTTGGCGATCGCCTCGTCGTCGTAGCGGCAGAACGCCTGCAATGGGGCGCCGGACCGCTCCGCGGCGTACAAACCGAACGCCTGCACGGACTGACCCTGGAGGAAGCGGGAGGTGGCGATGATCTTCGCCAACGTCACGCCTCCCTGGCCTCCGCGCCCGTGTATTCGAATCTCGACCATCGAGCGGATCTCCTTGCCTGCGGAACGGCTCCCGCAACTTGCTACAAAGCTAGGAAGGGCTGTGGGATAGGTCTGTAGGGCGGGTTTCGCGACAAGATGTGGTGGAATCTCCCGCAGGATGCCTGGGCCGGGGGGAGATCCCCGCAAGAACGGTCAGAGTCGGCGGATACGGTACGCCCATAACGGCGCCAGCAGGGTCGTGAACGGCACGAGCACCCAGATCCGACCCCGGAGGATGTCGTAATCGGCGAGCAGCATCTCCCAGGAGTTGCCGAACAGGAAATGGCCGGCGATAAACTCGAAGGCAAAGGCGAGCAAGACCCACACGATCCCGACGGCCAGGGCATCGCGGCGCGAAGCCGGACCGATCCAGCCGAGGCTGACGACCGCAACGGCCAGGATCACGATGCAGAAGACCACGGTGCTGGTCACGTGGCCCGCCTGCTCGCCGACGGCGGGCGTGATGAACACCTCCCGCACCGTCCCGTTCAGGATGGCGAGGAAAGCGAGGAGGAACCAGATAATCGTCGCTCGGAGTAGCATGGGTGCTCGTCCCTTCGCCGTCGCTAGCTCGGGTGCCGTGGAGCCAGGATCGGCAGATACGCCCTCCACGGCCCGACCTTCGCATCCAGCTGCTTGGCCATCACGCGCCCGATCTGTGCGATGTGACCCAGATCGTGAACCACCCAGGTCGAGAGCAGCTCGCCGAGGGAGACGACGCCGAGGTCGGGATGAAGGCCCGTCCGGCCGAAGTCCGCCGGCTCGAGCTCCAGCTCCTCGAGGATCTCGAGGTTCTTCGCTCTCAATCCCTCGAACTCGGCGAGGAGGTCCTCGAGGCTCTTGCCGCGCGATTCCTCGTACTGCGCGAAGCGGTCGAACGGCTCGAAGGCCTGCGTCTCCCCGTGCTCCAGGATGATCCGCAGGCGAGGGATCCAGTCGGTTCGCTCCCCATGAACCAGGTGGCCCAGGATGTCGTAGGGGCTCCAGGTCTCCTCCCCTTCGCTCCCCTGCTCCAGCTCCTCCGGGATTCCCTCCAGCATCGCTCGAAGCACGTCGGGCGTCCGCCCCAGAACCGCGAACGCCGACTCCAGATCTATCTCCATCGCGCCCTCAACCTACTACGATCTGCCAGATCCGCGTCACGGCAAAGCAGACCGAGAACCCCATCGCGAGGGGCAGAAGAGCCGAGACCGTCGTCCACCTCACGCTGCCGGTCTCGCGATAGATCGTGTAGAGGGTGGTCGAGCACGGGTTGTGAAGGAGGCTGAAGAGCATGAGGCTCACGGCCGTCAGCAGGGTCCAGCCGCCCGCCCTGAGAAGCTCCCCCATGGCGAACGCCGATTCCGGCTCGAACATCACCCCGGTCTCGGCGCCGACCCCCGCGATCCCCGCAGAGAGCACCGTGAGCATGAGGACCGTCGGAATCACGATCTCGTTGGCCGGGATCGCGACGACGTAGGCGAGCAGGATTACGCCGTTGAGCCCGATCAGCAGGCCGAGCGGGTTCAGCCACGAGATGAAGTGCCCGGCCAGCGGCGTCCCTCCGACGGAGACGTTCGCCACCAGCCAGATGACGGCACCCGCCGGCGCGGCGAACAACACGGCTCGCCAGAGGACGATCAACGTTCGATCGATTACCGACGTGTAGAGCGTTTGGAGGATCCGCGGCGGGCGATAGGGCGGGAGCTCCAGGCTGAACGTCGTCGCCTCTCCTCTCAGGAGCGTGCGCGACAGGAGCCAGGATGCCGCGAACATGGCCACGATTCCGATCAGAGCGACCGCGACGACGGCGACTGCCGAAACGAGACCCGCGAGATGGGCGGGAACGAGGGCGCCGATGAAGATCGTCGCGATCAGGATCTGCGTGGGCCAGCGCCCGTTGCAGAGTGAGAAGTTATTGGTGATGACCGCGATCAACCTCTCGCGCGGACTGTCGATGACGCGCGTCGCCACGACCCCGGCCGCGTTGCAGCCGAAGCCCATGCACATCGTGAGGGACTGCTTCCCGTGGGCGCCGACCCTCCGGAACATGCCATCCAGGTTGAAGGCGACCCTCGGCAGGTACCCGAAGTCCTCCAGCAGGGTGAACAGGGGGAAGAAGATCGCCATCGGCGGAAGCATCACGCTGACCACCCACGCGGTGGCCAGGTAGACGCCGTCGATGAGAACGCCGCTCGCCCACCCGGGGAAGCGCACGGCCTCCGCGAGGCCCAGGAGCCAGGGGCGCCCGTTCTCGATCAGCAGGACGCTGAGAAGCCTCGATGGGACGTTCGCGCCGACGATCGTGATCCAGAAGACCGCGGCGAGGATCAGGAGCATCAAGGGAAAGCCGAGCCACCGGCTGGTCAGAACGAGATCCAACCTTCGGTCCAGATCGAACTTCACGCGCCGGAGACCCCGCTTCTCGCTCCTCCGGGCGATCCCCTCGGCGGCCGCGAATACGGTCTCCACGACGGTGTCGTGAAAGTCCCGGGGAAGCTCCCACCTGAGCGCAGAGGCTTGCTCGAGCACCCTCCTACGTGCCGCCGCCGATGTGTCGGACGAACCCGGCGGCAATCTCGTCACGTCGGTCGGAACGCCGCCGCCGGTCTCGGCGCTCGCGCCATCGGTACCGATGATCCGACCGACGTCTCCGCTTCGAAACGCCTCCTCTACGGATTCATCCGCGTTGAGTAGCCTGAGCGCCACCCAACGTGCGTTCGGCAGGTCCGGGTAGATGTTCTCGACCATCGGAACGAGCCGTTCGATCACCTGCTCCACCGGCTCGGCGTGCCTCTCGATCCGCCGCGGCCTGGTCTCGATCGATCCGCTCGCCACGCCGTCGATCGCCTCGAGCAAGTCGGGGATTCCGTCGCCCCGGCGCGCCACGGTCGGCACCACCGGCACCCCGAGCTCCTCGGTCAGGCGGCCCGGATCGATTGCGATGCCGTGCCGCCGGGCCTCGTCCATGAGATTCAGGCAGACGACCACCCGGTCCGTGATCTCGAGGATTTGCAGGACGAGGTTCAGGTTGCGCTCGAGCTGCGTCGCGTCCACGACGACGACCGTGACGTCCGGACGACCGAAGAGGACGAAGTCCCTCGCCACCTCCTCGTCGGTGCTTCCCGCCTGAAGCGAGTAGGTGCCGGGGAGATCCACGACCTTCACCCGCTTCCCGTCGCGGGAGTACACGCCCTCCGCCCGGACGACGGTCTTGCCCGGCCAGTTGCCGGTATGCTGCCTCAAGCCGGTGAGCTCGTTGAAGACCGTGCTTTTCCCCGTGTTCGGATTCCCGGCCAGCGCGACGAGGTAGTCCCACCGGCCCGGGCTCAGACCCAGGCGCACGAGGCTCTCGGTTCTCGCGTCGCAGCCTCGGCAGGGCTCGGCGGACAGGCTCATCATCGCGCGCTATCCGGCTCACCCGGCGAGCCGGCCGAAGCGGGCTCAATCTCGATCGACGCCGCCTGGTCGCGCCGGAAAGCGATGAGCGCGCCGCGGATACGGTACGCCACCGGATCGCCGCCCGAGCTCGACAGCTCCGGGGTGATCGTGGTGCCGGGCACCACGCCCAGGTCCAATAGGCGTCTCCGGTTCGGTCCCTGGCAGGTCGGCGAGATCCGGCTCACCGTCACCGCCTCTCCCAGGCCAGCATCCGCCAGCGTCTTCACCGGCTCGCCGGCGGCGACCCCGGCGGGGAACGGCTCGACCGTCACGTTGGCGGCCGCCACGGTGTCCAGAACCTGCTCGCGGCCGGCGATGCGCAGCCGCAGAACCTCGGCGTCCGCCTCCAGAACCTGAACGCCGGAACCCGGCGCGAAGCCCTGGGCCACGAGGGTCTCGAAGATCTCGGGGGGCTCGTCCTCGACGTGGATCACCTCCGCGCTCCGACCGGCGTCGAGTCGCGTGAGCGGAGTGCCCCTCGGGGGCGGAAGCTCGCCCTCCCGGGTCGGGATCGGATCGCCGTGCGGGTCGAAGAGGGGCCGGCCCAAGCGGAGATCGAGCTCTTCGGTCTCTTCCTCGGTCAGCCGGTGCTCCATCCGGTCGGCCGCCGGGTGCCAGCTAGCCGGTTCCGCCCCGGTTCGATGCGCCAGATAGTGCTCCCAGAGGCGGTGGGTCCGCAGAACCCTGACGGCCGAGCGCCGCCCCTCCTCCGTGAGGCCGAAGGCCTCTCCTTCGGGGCGCACGAGAGCCAGGCCTTCCAGGCTCGTCAGCAGACGGGCCGCGGAATCCCGCGATGATTCCAGGCTACCGGCGAGGCTTTCCAGGGTGCAGGGTCTGCCCGCCCGCTCGCAGTCGTACAGGTGCTTCAGGGCATCTTCGAGAGAGATTCGCTCGGCGGCCTCGCGGCGGCGCTCGCGGGACTGGAACGGCCTGAAGCGGTACCAGAACGCACTCATGGCTGCTCTTGAATGGTTGAAATTTAGGGACGTCTAAATTTGTGTCTGCGGGAGCCCGGAGGCAAGGGCTTCGTTCCCGCTCGTTCAGGCTTGGTGCTCTTCAGCCCGAGTCCTTCTCGCCCGTCAGCCCGAGTCCTTCCTGCTTGCCAGCATGAGCCCGCTGGCCGCGGCCAGCAGGAGCAGCGGAAGGAAGAGCGGCAGGCTGGAGATCCCCAGGGAGGCTAGAACGAAGAGCACGATGGCAACCACGCCGGAGAGGATACCGGCGCCGCGAAGCCAGCGAACGTCACGATCGGATGAGTTGCTCATCTGCGTTCCTGTCCTTGCAGCGTCAGCCTTTCTTGCTTCTCCGCACCCTGCGGCCATCCTCGTATCGAACGATAAACTCGTCCACCCCCACCGATCCGATCGTGTCGCCGATCAGGCCCAGCGGAAGGTCATCCAGCTTCCTGAACCGCACGCACGACTGTCCCACGTCCAGGCGCTTTCCGGTCGCCCTGTACGCGTCCTCGAACTCCTGGCGCCCCACATCGTCCATGTAGATGCCGGTCAGATAGACCGCCATGTGGTTCTTCTGGGAAGCCAGCGCCGCATACATGAGCGGCTTCTTGTTGTAGGTGTCCGGGTAGCGCTCCAGCGGAACCTCGTAGGAAATCATCCCCCAGTTCATGGCCTCCTTGAGGCCATCCGGGAGGTTGGCGACGATTACCTCGCGGACCCTCTCGATCGCTTCCCTCCGGTCGGCGGGCAACCCGCACAGGTAGTCCTCTACCGTCGCAGCTTCGGATCGCATGTCACCCTCCAGACGTTTTGTGCAATCTCCACGCCTTCGATCGTCACCCCGTCTGTAAAGGCTGTCAACCGGACGGCCATGTCGATCGAAGATCAAAGAGGAGACGAGCGATGAAGACCCGTGCCCTGGCCGCATTGATACTCAGCCTCGCGGCGGTCGTCCCGATCTCACGGTGGGCGGCCTCATCCGCCGCCTCCTCCGATGTCCCAAACGTGCCGTCCAGGACGGAGCTCGACACGCCGGAGGCAACGACTGACGTGCCCGACGTCACCTTTTCCGGCGTCGTTCGGGACGGGGATACGGGCCGGCCCCTATCCGGCGCGGAGGTTGTCCTCGAGGGAACCTCTCACGTCGCCCTGACGGATGCGGACGGCCGGTTCTTCATCGTCATCGCTGACGACGCCCTCCTGGGCACTACCGTGACCCTGGTGGCGCGGCTGGCTGGCTACGAGGAGGCACGTCGGGAGGTGCGCGTCAGCCGCGCGAGCGTACGGGTCGAGTTCAGGCTCACGCCGCTCATCGTGGCGCTCGAGGAGATGGTCGTCGACAACGCCGAGGCGAAAGCGCCCCCCGGTGTCGCCGGGGACGTGAGGTTCTACGCCGCGCAGGCGTCGATGGCGGGCGGGCGAGGCCGTCTCAAGGGCCGGTACAACCCCAACTTCCACACCGAGAGCTACGCACGCATCGATGAGAACCCGTGGCTCGCCGTCGAGAACAACCCGCTCTCGACCTTCTCGATCGACGTGGACCGCGCCTCGTACACGAACGTCCGGCGTCTCATCCTGGGCGGCGATCGCCCGCCGATCGACGCGGTGCGCATCGAGGAGATGGTCAACTACTTCACGTACGATTACCCCGACGTTAACGGGGAGCACCCGTTCGGGATCACGACCGACGTGGCGAACGCACCGTGGAGGCCGCAGCACCGGCTGGTTCGAATCGGGGTGCAGGGACGTCGCATGGACCTTGATGAGCTGCCTCCAAGCAACCTGGTCTTCCTGCTCGACGTCTCGGGTTCGATGCAGCCCTACAACAAGCTGCCGCTCCTCAAGAAGTCCCTGCGCCTTTTGGTGAACGAGCTCCGCCCCGAGGATCGCGTCGCAATCGTCGTCTACGCGGGTGCGGCCGGGGTGGTGCTCCCTTCCGAGTCGGGCCGCGAGAAGGAGAAGATCCTCGACGCGCTCGAGGGCCTCGAAGCTGGCG
The DNA here is from genome assembly GCA_039588495.1 of Gemmatimonadota bacterium. Taxonomy (GTDB): domain Bacteria; phylum Gemmatimonadota; class Gemmatimonadetes; order Palauibacterales; family Palauibacteraceae. The sequence continues at coordinate 58,598 of JBDGZR010000007.1, forward strand.
GCTCCACGGCGGGCGGCGCCGGTATCTCGCTCGCCTACAAGATGGGGGCGGATAACTTCATCGAGGGGGGCAACAACCGGGTGATCCTCGCCACCGATGGCGACTTCAACATCGGCGCGTCGAGCGACGCCGAGATGGTCCGCCTGATCGAAGAGAAGAGGAAGCACGGCATCTTCCTCACGGTACTCGGCTTCGGGATGGGTAACCTGAAGGACTCCAAGATGGAGGCGCTCGCCGATCACGGGAACGGCAACTACGCGTACATCGACAACCTGCTCGAGGCGCGGAAGGTCCTCGTCACGGAGATGGGCGGGACGCTCCTGACGATCGCGAAGGACGTGAAGATCCAGGTCGAGTTCAACCCGGCGCGAGTGCAGGCCTACCGGCTGATCGGGTACGAGAACCGGCTGCTGGCCGCCGAGGATTTCAACGACGACGCGAAGGACGCGGGCGAGCTGGGGGCCGGCCACTCGGTGACCGCGCTCTACGAGGTCGTGCCCGTTGGGGCTCCGTCAGTGAAGACGGGGTCGGTCGATCCGCTCCGCTACCAGCGACCCGAGGAGGGATCGGAAGAGGACGCATCGGAGGCCCGACGCGCCGGTGAGGAAGACGAGCTGCTGTTCGTGAAGCTCCGCTACAAGGCACCCGACGGCGACCGCAGCCGGCTGATCGAGTTGCCGGTGCCGGACCGGGCCGCAGAGGCCTCGACCGATCTGCGCTTCGCGGCCTCGGTCGCAGCGTTCGGCATGCTGCTTCGCGACTCGGAACAGTGCGGAGACTTCACGCTGGCCGAGGTGTCCCGACTCGCCCGCGGCTCGCTGGGCGAGGACCGGCATGGCTACCGCGCCGAGTTCGTCCGCCTCGTGGAAGCGACGCGGGAGCTGAGCCTGCTCGAAAGCTAGTCCGCTTCGGCCTCCTCTAGGCCGCCTCGTAGGCCGGAACCAGAACCTCGGCCGCGAACGTCTCGAGGGACGTGGGCGTGGTGTTGGCGGCCAAGCGGCCCTCCAGCGACCTGACCAATCCGTCGTTGAACGCCCGGGCCATCTCCGAGTAGAGCGCGGCTATGCTCGCCGAGATGCCCATCTGGGCGAGCGCGGCCTCGAAGTCCTCGTACGGAAACTGTACGTAGGGCAGCTCCGGAATTCCGATCGCATCCCCGATGATTCCGTTCGCCTCCGCCATCGTGAGGTCTCGCGGCCCGAGGAGCTCCCGGACGACGAAGCCCGAGAAATCCGGCGCCATCAGCGCTTCCGCCGCCGCCTCTGCGATGTCCATCGTGGCGATCATCGGCAGCGAGGTGTCCGGAGCGATCGCGCTCCCGTTGATCCCCTGATGCTTGATCAAACCCAATGTCTCGAGGTGGTTCTCGAAGAAGAACCCGGGACGCAGCGCCAGCACATCGACTCCCTCGAGCGACCGCAACCGCCCTTCCTGCCGGTGCAGCCCGGCGATCGGTCCGGTACCCGCCGGCTGATCGGCTCCGACGCTGCTGAGGAAGACGACACGGCCGACGCCGGCCTCCCGGATCGCCCTGACGATCGCCTCACCGGCCTGATCCTGGAACGCCGGATAGTCCTCGACCACGACGCTCGGTGGAATCAGGGTGTAGACCGCGTCGGCGCCGCTGAAGGCACCGGTCAGGTAATCCGCATCCGTGGCCTCGCCCACCGCCGCCTCCGCACCCTTGTCGACCAGGCCGGCGAGCCGCTCCGTCGATCGACCCAGCGCGCGTACCTCCGACCCCGCCGCGAGCAGTCGCTCGCTGATCAGGCGTCCCGTGTGTCCCGTCGCACCCATCACTGCGATCACCGCCGCCTCCTTGGTTGGCTATTCCGGTCTCGCCTCCGTCGGCTCGAGCGCGGGAACCCCCTCCCGCCGTGCAGCCAGCAGTCGCCGCACGGCGGCCACCGCCTCGAACAGGAGCCAGAGCTCGAGCACGAAGATAGCGCCACCGACCACGAGGAGAAGCGTCTGGCTCTCGCTCCGGTACCTGATGAGGTTGAGGACCATCGCCCAGGTCGTCATGACGAGGACGAAGCTCATCGGCACGACCGTGACCCAGGCCGGCCGCCTCAGCCTGAGCAGGAAGAGGCTGACGATCAGGAGCGTGAGTCCCGCCAGCAGCTGGTTCGTGGTCCCGAACAGGGGCCAGATCCGCATCCCGCCCGCTCCCCGGTCCAGGCCGAGGGCCAGGAGGGCGGAGCTGCCAACCGCCACCAGCGTGGCCAGCCACCTGTTCTGAAGCACCTTCACGCGGTACTGGACGCCCAGCTCACCGATGATGTAGCGCTGGAGCCGAACGCTCGTGTCGAGGCTGGTGGCCGCGAAGCTGATCACGATCACTGCGGCGAAGATCGTGGCCACGGCATGCGGGATGCCCAGGCCCTCGGCGATCACGCCGACCCCGTTCACGAAGGCCGTCGTCGCGCCGGCAGAGGCGCTGGCCCACGAGCCGTAGTGCTCGTGCCAGCCGTCGAGCCCCACGAAGAGGGCGAACCCGGCCGTCGTGGCGATGATGGAGGTGACCGCCAGGGTCCCTTCCCCGAGGGCGCCGCCATAGCCGACGTATCTGGCGTCCGTCTGTTTGGAGAGCTGCTTCGAGGACGTGCCGGACCCAACCAGGCCGTGGAAGCCGCTGATCGCCCCGCAGGCGATCGTGATGAACAGCAGGGGCAGCCAGTTCGGAGCGTCGGCAGGCAGGCTCAGGTTGATGGCGGGGGCGACGACGCGCGGGTTGGTGACGAACACGCCCGCCCCGATCAGCGCCAGGGCGACGAAGAGCTGGTGGCCGTTCACGTAGTCGCGGGGCTGGAGGAGCAGCCACACCGGGAGGACGCTGGCGAAGAACGTGTAGACGAACAGCACCACGATCCAGCCCACTCGTTGGCCATCCGCCCGGGCCGCCTCCGCCGCCAGCCCCGCGTCGCCACCGGCCGCCTGCATCTCGGCCGCGGTGGGGCCGAAGCCGATCATGTCAGGGAGCTCGAACGGCACATACTGCCCGAACCAGATGAGCGCGTAGAGTATCAGCAGGGCCGCGATCGAAGGCAGCAGGATGCCGGCGCCGGTCCGGTAGATCAGGAATCCCACGACCAACGCCACGGCCAGCGACCCCCAGACGGGAAGCACCGCGCCGGGGTTGCTCATGAACAGGTTGGCGATGATCACCGCGAACACCGCGTTGACCATCAGGAGCAGGAAGAAGATCACGAACAGGAAGAGCACCCTGGCCCGGTCTCCGATGATCGACTGCGTGAGCGTGCCTATCGAGTTGCCCTTGTGACGCGTGGAGATCCACAGGGCGGCGAAATCGTGTACCGCCCCCGCGAACACGGTTCCCAGCACGACCCAGAGAAAGGCGGGCAGCCAGCCCCAGATCACGGCGATCGCCGGACCCACGATCGGCGCCGCCCCCGCCACCGAGGTGAAGTGGTGGCCGAAGAGCACGTGCTTGTTGGTCGGCACGTAGTCGACGCCGTCCTCGAACTGATGCGCCGGCGTGACGAAGTCGGGATCCAGCTGGTATATGCGCCGGGCGATGTAGCGCGAGTAGACGAGGTAGCCGGTCACAAAGGCCGAGACTCCGACGACGAGCAGGACGATGGCGCTCACGCCGAGCTCTCCGCGTCGCCGCCGTCAATCTCGATCATAGTCTCATGTGTTGTCTCAGGTAGCATGCCGTAAGTGCCCCATAATGATTTACCTAACTCGCGGATAGCATCGGTCCCTACGGGATCTTCCTCCCGCATCGTGACGCGCCAAAGCGGCCACTCTCCAAGATCCTCCTGGATCTTCGCCAGGTATTCCGCCTGCCTGGCCTTCCGCCGGTCCACGAAGTCGCCGACAAGATCGTCCGGCAATACCTGATTCACCAGAATCCCGGCGACGGGGATGCCGTGCTTTCCGAGCGCCCGCGCCGCCCTTCGCGTTTCCCAGATCGGGAGGCGTTCCGGCAGCACGACGAAGACGAACGCCGTTTGCTCGGCATCCGTCAGCACGCCACGGGCTCTCAGGAAACGGGCGCGGCGCTCCTCCAGGGCCTGCAGGACGGGATCGTCATCCGAGGGCGCGTCCTCGGCCGCGGCGCCCGCCACGTTCCTCCACATTCGGCCCGCGGCAGTCAGCTTGCGGCGGCGGCCGATCAGGCCGGTGATCCAGGCGGACATCTGCTCCGGGAGCGAGAGAAGCTGCAGGGTATGACCGGTGGGAGCGGTGTCGAAGACGACCCGGTCGAATTCCCTGCCCTCCTCCTCGAGGATGCGCGTGAAACGCTCGAACAGGGCCGCTTCCGTCGCTCCGGGCGAGGCACGGGCGATGTCGATCTGACGCTCGACCTCCGCCACAAGGCGCGGCGCCACCGACTCGGCGATCCGCCCTTTGACGTCCGCTATGTACCGATCCGCCTCTCGCTCGGGGGCGAGCTCCATCGCCCAGCAGTCCGCGACCACCGGTCTCGGATCGGGGCCCAGGTCGGCGCCGAGGATGTCGCTTGTGGAATGCGCCGGATCGGTCGACACGAGCAGCGTGCGGAGCCGCCGATCCGCCAAAGCCAACGCCGTGGCCGAGGCCAGGGTCGTCTTTCCAACGCCACCCTTACCCCCGAAGAAGATGAGCCTGCGGCTCAGCAACAGCGAAACCCCCCTTCGGGAGGGGTCTCCAGCCCCAACCGGAGGTGCCACTCGTGGAAACTCTCGATGAGCTCGGGATACAGCTCCAGCAGGTAGAACTGCGTCGGGTTCGGGACGCCGAGGAGATCCGAGAAGCCGGCGAGAAAGAAGAGATCGCGCTGCCGCAGGTACTCACGGTGGATCTCGGCCCGGTAGGGGGCGATGTACATGCCCTCGTAGATCTCCCGCGCGCTGCGGAGTCGGCGCTTCACGGATGCCCAGATGCGATGTCGCAGACTCGCGTCCCGGCGCCTTCGCATCGAGCCGGTCAGCTCTCGGCGCGGCGAATCGCGCCGGCCTCGATCAGTCGATTGCGGATGCGCTCGACGCGCCGCCGGTTCACCCCAAAATCGGAGGTCCCGATCCGTGAGGCAGACCGCACGGCGATCACGCCCTCCTCGGAGCGGAGATGAAACTCCACGTCGTCCACGAATCGAAACAAGCGGCTCGTCTCCTCGGCGTGAATGTAATCGACGGTCCGGGTGAGGACTCGTGTGCGCGCGCTCGATGAGAGCACATCCTGCAGTGCGTCCCACGCCGCATCGGCCTCTATGGCGAGGCGAAAGGGCTCGATTCCGTGCTCCGAATCCGAGTCATCGCTACACACGCAGTTGGAGGTGGAAGGACAGGGCGACAGACGCGATTCGGTGACGCCCAGGTTGTCCGGTCGAGACCCGCCGCAGCCGATCGCCAGACCGGCGACCAGGACGACGCCGCTTACGGGTCGACGCGCGCCAGCTCGAAGAATACTCCCTCCCATATCGTGAGCAGCGAGCCATCGGCCCGGAGAATCAGCAGCGAGCCCGGGCCGGCCCAAGCGGCGGCGCAGCCGACCTCGACCATCTGAATGGAACCGGTCAGGTCGAGGAAGGCGGGATCGAGGCGATAGTCGGAGCCGAAATCCGCCGGATCGACCTCGCGATCCGAGTAAGCGGGCGGGCGGCAGCCTCGGTCGCCAAAACGGGCCTCGGCCGCCGAGAAGGTGGCCTCCGTACCCACGAGCGCCTGCGCCTCTTCCGCCGTCAGCGCGTGGAAGCCCGGCATATCGTAACCGATCACCTCCCAACGACCGATGTACCCGGGCTCTGGTCCCCGCTCCGACGGCCCGCACGCAAGCGTCAGACAGACGAGCAGCAGTTGCGAAACTCCAATCGCACCGCGCCTGAACATCGGCATCAGCCGCACGCGTCGTAGCCCCTGACCGGTACGCCGCGCTTCATCTCGAGCCACCCCTCGCGGCCGTCGTTCGTTCGGACCTTCACCCACCATACGGTGACTGGATCGGCCTCTGTCCAGGCCGGCATTTCGATGCCAGGCGGATCTTCCGGAGTGTCCCAGAAGGCCTCGACCTCCCAGGTCGAGCCGTCCACCCAGAGGTTGAAGAACCCTTCGCCCAGGTAGTCGAGAGCGTACACGGTGTCGCCCGGAGCGAACCGAAGGCTGTCGAGGCCGGTCTCACCCGGCCGCAGCGCGAGGGCTGCATGCCGTTCTCTCACCACGACTACGCCCGGCTCGAGCACGTGCACCTCTCCGGTGAGCGCGACGAACAGCTCCTCTTCTCGAAGAGTGAAGAGCGTGTCGCGCTCGGGGCCTCGCTGGGCGAGGACCGGTAAATCGCCCAGCGCCATCCAGGCGCCGTAGACGCAGCACTCGCCCGGACAAGCCCCGTTCCGGACCAGCGGGAAGTCGAGATCCGCCTGGCCGCGGAGCGTAGCCGGAACGACCAGCATCGCGACCGCCACGAGCATTCCGGACGCTGCTGCTCGTCGAGCTCCGCAAAGGGCCCTGCTGGGACGCACGCTCACGCCGGCACACCCGTCAGTCGTGCACTCTCGTTCCACAGCTCCTCGGCCAGCTCCCGGTCGTACGCCTGATCCGCCGCCTTCGACTCCTCCTCCACATGAAAGTATCGGCCGTCCACATCCGTCGCCGCCGCTTCGACGGCCACGCGGCACACGGCCCTGCCGCCCGTGGAGGGCCGCTTCATGAACGGCTTGAAGGCCCGCATCATGAGGCTCAGCGGGTTGAGGTTCTGGTTCCAGATGCGCGTCGAGAGCACCCCCGGATGAAGCGCGGCTGCCGTGATGCCGGCCTCGCCCATCCTCCGGGAAAGCTCGAAGGCGAACAGCACGTTGGCGAGCTTGGAGTCCGCATACGCCTGGAGACCCTTGAACGGGATGCGTGCGGTCAGGATGTCCTCCAGAGGCGCCTTCCTCAGGTCTCCGCTGCGGTGGCCGTCCGAGCTGACGTTGATCACGCGCCCGCCGGCCTCCGTGAGCTGGTCCACAAGCAGGTGAGTGAGGACGAAATGGCCCAGGTGATTGACCGCCATCGTCATCTCGAAACCGTCTTCCGTCATCTCGCGCCGGGCCCGGTAGACGCCGGCGTTGTTGACGAGCACATCGATGGAGCCCGCGGCGGCTAGCCGTGAGGCAAGATCCCGCACCGAGCTCAGCGATGAGAGGTCGGCCACCTCGAGCCGAACCCGGGAATCGGAGCTCTCCTTCCGGACTGCGTCGAGCGCCGCGCTTCCACGCTGCTCGCTTCGGCAGACCATCACGACCGACGCCCCTCCAGCGGCGAGCAGCCCCGTGGCTGACCGACCGACTCCCGAGTTCGCACCCGTCACCACGGCCAGCAGATCGGCGGCGGAATCACTCATCCGCGGCACGCCTCCGACGGATCGCCGGTGTTCGTGGCAGCGGCCGCCGCCTGCAGCAGCGCCGCCGTCTCCTCATCCAGGGTCAGGTCGGGCGCATGGGAGGAATCCAACTCCAGGGCAACGGGAAGTCCCCTGGGATCGGAGCCCGTCAGCCGGCCATATATGACGAGCGCCGCCAGATAGGTGGCGGCAGGACTCGGGTGAAAGGCGTCCGGCCCGTACAGACCGAGATCCGGATCGCGGCACCAGGCCTGGCGCCACGCATCTCCGACGGGAAACAGCATGCCATCCGCCGAGTCCGCGGCCATCGCGTACGACTCGAGCACGCCCTCGAAGTCGTAGCGGCGCGTGCTCGCCGGCCACACCATGTAGAGGCCGATCCGCGCTCCGGCCTCACGGGCTTCCTCCGCGAATCGACGGGAGTACTCGAGCAGCGACGGGCGGCCCTCCGTGGCTGACGGCCCCTGCTGCAACACGATCACATCCCACTCACCCTGCCTGATCGCCGCGCGAGCCACGCCGCCACGCCAGTGGTCCTCGAGGCCGAATCCGGGCTGCGAGAGCGAGGCCACGCGCACCCGCTCCAAACCGCCGTATTTCAGGAGCGCTTCCAACATCGCGGGGAGATCATTCCAGATCGTCAGGCTGTTGCCGATGAAGAGCACGGAGATCTCCTCCGGCACTTCCTGGCCCGAGACCGGAACACCTGATGCCCCTTCCGCAGCAGCGGCTGCGACGGCGACGGCCAGGGCGACGGCGACAGCAGGCGCTCGCGAAGCCCTCCGGTATGACAAAGCCCCTACCCTTCCAGCTTCTCCTCCACCACCGCCGTCACGGCGCCGGCGAGCTCGGCGCTCTCGTCAAGTAACGCCTCGACGGCCTCCCGCATCTCTTCCGAGAATCCCTCATCGCCCGTCTCCGGGAGGTTGATCCGGACGTTGTAAGCAGCCGCGCGCGCGCCGGCGTCCGCGAGGAGAGCCGCCGTGCCCACGTCGCTGATCATCTGCGGGCTGGCCAGAGATGCGATCTCGGCACACAGCCGGAGCACCTCCACGCAGAGCTCGACGTTGGCCAAGGGGACCCGGGTCGCCGCCTTGTAGCCTTCACGCATGGCCTCGGCCCGCGCCTCCCGCTCTTCCTCGGTGTCCTTCGCCATCCGCATCGCCTCGATCACCGAGTCGAACGCCCGCGTGTCCTCGTCCACGCCACGGACGAGCGCGTCCTTGAGCTCCTGCGCCCTCTCTGCGATCGACGAAAGGGTGTCGTACTGGGCGTCGAAGTCGCCCAGGGGGATCGAGAGATTCGCGACCATCGCCGTCAATGCACCGCCGAGAGCGCCGGCCAGCGCGGCCACCGAGCCTCCGCCGGGTGCGGGTGTGTCGCGCGACACCTCATCCACGAAGTCGAATGTCGCGCGCAGGACCAGCGGACCCTCCACCTTCGGCATCCCCAAGACCCGCTCCTCCACGTTGAATTCCGAGACTTCGCGCAGCCCCATCGACTGGACAGCCGTTTCCATCAGATCGATGACAGGGAGACCCGTAGACCGTCGCATCCCCCGCACATACGAGTAGGCCGCCCACTTCATCGCCTCGAACGGGATCACTCCGACGATCTCCGATCCCGTGACCACGATCCCACGCTTCCGCGCCTCCTCGCGAGCGGCCTCCAGGACCTCGTGCGGCGGGCTCACCTTGTAGTTGGTCAGGTTGAGGCTGATCTGGGCGCGGTTGTACTCCTCGATCACCCAACCCAGCCCCTTTACGAAACGGAACCGCCCATCCTTGAAGACCGGACCGCTGGGATCGTCAGGATCGATCGGGATGGAGGCGTAGCGCTCGGCGAGATCTCCCCCGTGGGCGTCGGCATAGTGTTCGGCGAGATCGTCGAAGGACTTGCCGGTGAAGTCGCAGTTGCCGCACGGGTAGGTGCCGTCCTCGGGGAAGCGCACCACCTCCCCCTTGTAGTAGAACGGATCGGTGTTGCCGGTCCGCTTCCAGCGGCCGCGCTCCCGGAGTTCGTAGGCGATCTCGGTCGCGTAGCGGCGGTCCGTCGTGTTGAGGTTGATGTTGTAGGCGATCAGGAACTCGCGGGCGCCCACCGCCGTGGCCCCTGCGGTCGGGTTGAGCTCGGACGGCCCGAAATCGGGCTGCCAATCGGGATCCGCGAGCTTCGCCTCCAGCCCTTCGTACTCGCCGGCCCGCACGGTCGCCAGATTGCGCCGCTCCGGGATCGCAGCCGCGTGCTCGTACAGGTAGACAGGGATGCCGAGCTCCTCACCAATGCGCGTTCCGACCTGACGGGCGATCTCCGCACACTCCTCCATCGTGACTCCGGAGACGGGCACGAAGGGCACGACATCGGTCGCGCCAAAGCGGGGGTGGGTGCCGTGGTGCTCGCGCATGTCGATAAGCTCCGAGGCGCGTTTCACCGCCCGGAACGCCGCCTCGCCGATCGTCTCCGGGGAGCCGATGAACGTCACGACGGTGCGGTTGGTGTCGGCACCCGGATCCACGTCCAGCAGGGTGATGCCGGCGACGCCTTCGACCGCATCCGTGATCTGGCTGATGAGCGCCTCGTCCCGCCCCTCGGAGAAGTTGGGCACGCACTCGACGATCCGTTTCATCGATCTATTCCTCTCGCATCGACGTCGGCTTCGACTGGCCGCTGGACTCGAACCGAGCGGCCATGGACGTCATCATGCACCGGACGTGGGCTCGAGACAAACGATTCGCGCCTTGCCCGCAGGCGCAGCGCGCGTATCATCCTCTCGCCACACACCGCACCCGAACGGACTCAGACTATCATGATCCGAACCGAATACGACGCAGGATCCCGCCCCTTCCGGCGGCTGCTTCCCGTGTTGCCGATCCTGCTCCTCTTCCCGGCAACCCTCGGCGCGCAGGAGACCGGCGCCGGTGAGAGCTCCGACACCGTTGAGGCGATCGTCGATTCCCTGGCCGCCGACACGGTGGCGGTCGACACGGTCCAGGTACGGATCGAGCAGGCGGTGGCCGGCCTCGAGCGGCTGGACCTCCTCGTCGACAGCATCGTCTCGCTGGACAACCGGACGCGCCGCGCGAGCCGTGACGAGCGTCAGGTCGCCAACATGCTGGGCAACCAGCTGATCGACGAGGTACGGACCATCCAGGGCGACCTGCTGCGGATGATTCCCCGGCTCGAGGCGGCCGGTCAGCCGGTCGACTCGATCAAGGACGCGTTCGGCGCGTTTCTCTACCGGGTCGCGGACCTGTACGAGGAGGCGCTCGAACGGCGCATCGACTCGGTGGACGACATGAGGGACCGGCGGGCGGAGACGCCGCCCGACAGCCTCGACCTGCTCGAGTTGAGGATCGTCGAGGCGAAGGCAAAGCTCGACACGCTGATCGCCGGACAGATGGTCGCGCTCGCCAATGCCGACTCGCTCGGCGTCGACACGGCCGAGCAATGGGAGGTGGTGGACCGCCACCTGAAAAACTGGGCCGAGAGTCAGGTGGGCCGGCTGCAGATCGCGATCGTCCTGCGGAATCGGCTGGACTCCCAGATCAAGGACGCGGAGAAGGCGGGGGCGGACGCATCCGAGATCACGGCGCTCCGAACGCAGCGCACGGCCGCCGACCGCCGGGTTCAGGGAATCATCACCACGCTTTCATCGACGGCGGACCTGCTGCAACAGCGCGGGTACCCGGACGCCGCCTATCGCCAGATCATCATCCGGACCACCGGGGACGTCACGGCCGACATCCTGGACCCCGAGGTCTTCGTCGGGCTGGCGCGGGATATCGGCGGGGGGATGTGGACGTGGATCAAGGACAATGGGCCCAACATCCTGGTCAAGCTCCTCATCATCGTCGGATTCATCATTCTGTTCCGGATCGCCTTCCGGCTGCTCTGGTGGTTTGTCCGGCTCATCCGGGTGGTTCGGTTCTCGAACCTGATGACGGATCTCATCGGACGGATGATCCGGCCGTTCGCCACGATCATCGGCCTCGTCGCCGGCGCGTGGCTGGTTGGTGCGAACCCGACGACGCTCCTCGCCGGACTCGGCGTGGCGGGCGTCATCGTGGGCCTCGCACTTCAGGACTCCATGAGCAACCTGGCCGCCGGCCTCTTCATCCTGGCCACCAAGCCTTTCGATGTGGAGGACACCGTGGAGGCCGGCGGGGTGACCGGGACGGTGAAGCAGATGGGACTTTCGAACACGACGATCCTGACCTTCGATCGCCGCCGCCTCTTCGTGCCCAACCGCCAGATCTGGGGAAGCGTGATCGAGAACCGGTCGTCGGAGCCGATCCGGCGCGTCGAGGTCACGGCGAAGATCTCCTACCAGGAGGACCTGGACTGGTCCCTCCGGGTGCTCAGGGATCTGGTCGACGTGAACGATAGGGTCCTAACCGATCCGGAGCCCGCGATCTTCGTCAAAAAACTCGACGACTCCTGGATCGAGATTGCCGTCTGGCCCTGGGTGAAGAGCGAGGACTGGCTGGGCATGCTCAGAGAATTGCCGCGCCTCATCAAGCTCAGGTTCGAGGAGGAGGGCATGTCCGTTCCGTTCCCGCGCACGGAGCTGATCGCGCGACGGGAGAGCACCGAGGCGGCCGCGAAACGAGCCGCCGAGTTGGCGGCCAGGCGAGCGGCCAGCAAGGCAGCGGAAGACTCGCCACCTCCGGTGGCCCCTCCCGGCTCGGAGCTGACGTCCTCCCATCAGGCGGAGGATCTACAGGCGAGCTCGGACGACGACGATGGGGATGGAGACGACGGAGGCGGGGACGACGGAGGCGGAGACGGCAACGGCGGCAGGTAGACGGTAACGAAGCGGCTCGCTGGCCGGTTGTCCATTGATAGCTAATTAGCTATCATCAAGCATGACATCGCAAACGGAAGCCGGCAGCCTGCTGCGCGACGCTCGTTCGCGTGCCGGTCTGTCGCAGCGAGCACTCGCCCGCCGAGCCGGCACGGCGCAGTCCGTCGTGGCGCGCATCGAGCTCGGACGCACCGACCCGACGACCGGCACGCTCGCCAGGCTGCTGGAGGCGGCGGGATTCGAACTGAACCCTAGGCTCACGCCCCGCCCTACCGTCGACACGCACATGCTCGAGGACGTCGCGAGAATCCTCCGGCTCACACCGGAGGAGCGGCTCCGGGAGGTGGCTAACCTGAGCCGCTTCGTGGCCGCAGCGCGGCGTGTCTGAAGCCGGTTCAGTCCTCCCGTTCGACCCGGAACGAATCATCCGGGTCCTTGCCGAGCACGACGTGCTCTACGTGCTCATCGGGGCGCTGGCAGCCCGGCTCCAGGGGTTTCCGCGAGTCACCGCCGACGCGGACATCGCGCCATCTCGAGATCCCGGCAACCTGAAGCGGCTGGCCGCGGCCCTGCGCGACCTCGACGCGAAGGTATTCACGGAAAGCGTGCCGGAGGGATTGCCGTTCGACCCGACCGCCGAAGCGCTGGCCCGTGCCGAGGTCTGGAACCTCGTTACATCCGCCGGCCGGTTGGACCTGGCGTTCGAGCCTTCGGGGACGGGAGGTTACGATGATCTCCTCGATGGCGCGGATCGCTACGAGGTTTTTGGCGTCGAGCTGGTGGCAGCCGGCCTGGAGGACATCGTCCGTTCAAAAGAGGCCTCCGATCGACCTCAGGATCGACAGGACGTCATCGTTCTGCGCGAGATGTTGAAACGACGCGGCTAGAAGCCTCCCATTCCGCTGTGACCATGCTGTAGGCCGCGTAGTATTTGTAGATGTTGTCCACGTAGGAGATCGTCTCCCGCCCCACCTTCTCGGCGACGATGAGCTCCACGTTCCGGAACCACTTGTCTGGATCCAGGCCCCGTTCGGCCGCGATCCCCCGCAGGCGCTGAATCCTGGCGGGACCGGCGTTGTAGGCGGCGATCGTGAAGATCATGCTGTCGAGCTCGTCGAGCGCCTGGTCGGAGAAGTAGCGGCGCCTTAGAAACTCCATGTATCTGACGCCCGCGTGGACGTTGTCCTCGGCGGTGGAGATGTCGGTGATCCCGACATTCGGATCGGCCGCCGTGCTCGGCAGCAGCTGCATGATGCCCACCGCCCCGGCCCGGCTCTGGACGCTCTGGTCGAGCCCGGACTCCTGATAGCCCTGAGCCATCATGAGCAGATAGGGGAAGCCGTACTCGCCGGCGTAGCGCTGGAAGAGGTCGATCACCGCCCGGAAGCGCTCCATCTCCGTCTCGCTGGTCGCGTTTCTGATCCACTCCGCGTCCCCCCAGTACCGCTTCCAGAGCACGTTGAACAGGTAGCTGCCCTTCTTGTTGCGGGAGACGAACCGGTTCACCACCTCTGCGAGCTGCGGGCTGTTCTTGCGGAAGGCCCAGGCGAGCTGCCCACCCTCCCGGACCGCCAGATCGGAGCGCACGCGGATGGCGCCGAATACCTCCGCCCACAGCTCGGCCTTGTGCTCATCCACGACGATGAACGGCAGCAAGCCGGCGTTGACCATCTCGAGGAGATCCTCGTCCTCCAGGTGCTCGTCGGCCGGGTTGAGCGTCATCGGCGGCTTGCCGGCCGCCTCGAACGAACGGTTCAACGCGGCCAGGCTCTCGTAGTAGCTGCTGGACCGGCGGACGAAGATCTCGCTCCCGGCCAGATCGTCCAGGCTCTCGAGCGGCGGCGCCGCGGGGCCGGTGACGACGACTTCTCGCAACTCGGTCGAGAACGGCTGCGAAAAATCGACGATGGCCTGGCGCTCCGGCGTGATCGTGAGCCCGGCGGCCGCGATGTCTCCCCGTCCCTCGACCAGGCCGGTCAGCAGGTGGTCGCGCGGGGTCGGGATCAAGATGGCGTGAACGCGGCGGGGCCCGCTCGTCCCGAGCGCCTCGTTCAGGTGCTTCTCAAACTCCCGGAACGCCTCGTAGGTGATCCCCCGCTGCAGCCCGCCGTCCAGGAAGTAATAGGTGCGGCTGAAGGGGACGAGCACACGAATGACCCGGTACCGAGCCAGGCTGTCCAGGTCCGCGGTCCACGTCTCGTCGAGGCGAAGCTGCTGCGCCGCCTCGCTCCCCCAGGCCAGCAGGTCGGATGCGGTGTCCGCGACGGAGGCGGAGTCGAAAGCCTGTTGATCTTCCTCGTCAGCCTCGCCGAGGCCACCGTCCGGGGGGCCGCAAGCACCCACCAGCAGCGCAGCAGCAAGGCTCAGGTAGCAGCAACTTCTTTTCAACTGCGGACTCCAGACAGCTGAGGGATCGCGCAAACTGACTACGAGGACAGACGGGCGGCAACCGCGAATATCATTGCTCGACAACGTCGGACGGATCCAACGTTTCGGCCACCGCGCCCTTGTCGGTTGCCACCAAGCCTCCTTCGTTTGCCGCCACGCCTCCGTCGCCCTCCGCCAGCTTGTGCTCCAGTCCGCCCGCCGGCCCACCAGCGCCCGAGCGGACATGCAGGTCGCGCTGCGGGAACGGGATCGTGATGCCGGCGGTCTTGAGCTCCCGGTTGATCGAGACGTGGAGGTCACTCGCGACGCTCACCCAATCTTCCATCCGCACCCAGCAGCGGAGGCGAAAGTCCAGCGAGCTGTCTCCGAACCTGAGCATGTGCGCCTGCGGCGGCGGGTCCTTCAGCGTCAGAGGGTGCTCCCCCGCCACGCGGAGAAGGATCTCGAGCACCTGCTCCGGCTCCGTGCCGTATTTGACCCCGACGAGCACCTCGATGCGGCGGACCTCATCGGAACGCGTCCAGTTGATGACCTCCTTGGCGATGAGCTCCGTGTTGGGAACCATGATCTCCGCTCCGTCGAAGCTGCGGATGACGCTCGCGCGGATGCCGATTCGCTGGATCCTTCCCCAGTGCTGGGTGGTCTGGACGACGTCACCCACCTTGATCGGGCGCTCGAAGATCAGGATGAGTCCCGAGATGAAGTTGCTGACGATGTTCTGGAGGCCAAACCCGATGCCGACGCCGAGGGCACCCAACACGACGGTCACCTGCGTTCCGCTCAGACCACCCGCCGATGCGGCCAGGGCGATCCCGACGCCGTAGACGGCGTAGTTGACCAGCGTGGCCATCGAGTGTCCCGCACCTCGCGGAGCTCGCAGGCGCGGCAGCACCTCTTCCCGGAGGATGAAGCCAACGAGCCGCGCCACCAGTCGCGTCGCGACAAGGATCAGAATCGCCGCGAGAATTCCGCCGGGCGAAACCGTCAGGCCGCCGATCGAGACCGACCCGCCAGCGAGGCTCGCGACATAGTCCCGCAGCGGGTCCCAGATGTGGAACCGGAGCAGCGTCGAGCGCGTCCACAGGACGACCGCCAGAACCGTGGCGGCGGCTACGACGGTTCGGCTCACGACCACTCGGTTCTGGCGGAGACTCGGAAGCAGCTGCCCCAGGCTGCCATCGATCGTTACCGGCACGAGGGCGGCCGTTGCCTTGACGAGGATCGCCCAGGTGAACGCGGCGAACAGGCTCATGACCGTCGCCTTGGTCAACAGCGCCGAGAGCTCGAGCCAACCCACCAGGTTGGCGACCAGCGCCGCCCCGAGGACGAAGGCCGCCACCGACGTCGCTGCGACCTCCGCCCGACGCCAGCCGCGCAATCTCTCACCCGACCGACGGGCGCGCGGGACAACGGACGCTGTCCCCGCGAGCGCGATCACCGTCACCAGAAGCAGGAGCAACCGGGTCACGAGCGAGCCGTCGGGCCCGACCGCCGCGATCCGCACGAGAATCGTGAGCACGGCGACGCCGTATAGATCCCGCCGGACGTCCGGCGAGAAGACCACGGAGCCCAGGCGGATGAACGGGATAACCGCAAGAAGGAGGAGAACATCGGCGGCCGATCCCACCGGATTGGGCAACACCAGCAGGGCAACTGCCACGGTGAACCCCAGCGCCAGAGAGAGCGGCCGGGCGGCGAGGTCACGTGCCTTCTCCGCAGCAGGGTCGCCCTCCGGCCATTCCCGGCTCTGCCGCCGCAGTCCAAAGGCGCCGACCAGCAGGCCGGCGAACAGGAGGAGCAGGAAGACCAGCCGCCCGCGGCGCAGGTCGACGTACGCGAGAAAAGCATCCGTCCAGTCTTCACCGGCGTAGACCATGTCCTCGCCGACCGGTAGGCCCTCGGAGCGGGCAAACACGCGCCACAGAGGGGCCGAGCGGCGCTCGAACAGCGCGGCACGCTTTGTCTCCGCCAACGCTTCGATGCGGTCCAGCGACTCGGCCACGGTCTCCTGGCTCGTGGAGATGCGGTCGGCCAACGCACCGACCTGGTTCCGTCGCTCACGCACCCGGCCCTCGACGTCGCGCACCCGGCCCAGGAAGGTGTCGATCCGTCGCACCAGCTCCGGAGCCAGCTCTTCGGCGTCGACACTCTCCGCCGTCACCTCCCAGCGGCTGCGCTCCTCCCTCAGCCGCTCACGCTCCTCCTGGAGGATACGGAACCGGTCCCGGACTGCAGTCGCCCACCCCTCGAGCTCGGCACGCAGCTCCAGCCATGGCAGCCGCTGGTCCCGAAGTCGTCGCGTCGAGATTCGAGCCGGATCGATTCTGTCGAGCTGACCTCGTAGCAGCACGATCGCCGCCTCCCGGTCGCTCAACGTCGCGTCGACCCGCGCGCTGGAGGCGGCCGGCTGCAACAGAGCCTCGATCCGGCGGAGGTCGGCGACGACGAGGTCCGCCCTGTCTTGAATCTCACCCTCGAGGATGGGCTGCGGCTCCTCGGGGGCCGCCGGTTCCTGCGAGGCCACCTCGCTCTCTTGCCGGGAGGCTTCGGACTGGGCGACCGCGCTCGAAAACGATGTCAGTAGGAGAATCGCGGCGAGGCTGTGGATGATATTCCGGTGCATGATTCGCCTATTCATAAAGATGCGTATCCGCCAACGACAATATCGACCCTCGGGGCTAGGCGGGAACATGGGCAGCAATCTTGCATACGTATTTCTTGCATCGCAGTATACGTACACTTGGGAGGAGCGAATGGCGAAGAAGAAACTAACACTCTCCGTAGATGAGGCTGTCGTCGAGCACGCCAAGCGCTTTTCGCGCCAAAATCGGACGACGATATCGCGGTTGGTCACGGATTTTCTGGCCTCGCTGGAGGGGGAAGCAGGTGTCACGCCCGTCGTGAGCCGACTGCGAGGAATCCTGCCGCCGACGGTCTCGCGGGCTGAGCACCGAGCTCACTTGGAGACCAAACACTCGTGATTCGAGTGCTGCTCGACATCAACGTGGTGCTGGATGTCCTGGCGGACCGTGGGCCCTTCGCCGAGGCATCGGCGGCGGTGCTCGGCAGGATCGAGACCGGAAGTTTGGAAGGCTGCCTCGCGGCACATACGATCACGACACTGCACTTCCTGCTCTCCAAGCACCTCGGGAAAGCCCGGACCCGGAAGGTTTTGACAGACCTCCTCGGTCTGGTGAGGCTCGTCCCTGTCGATGAGGACCGGATCCGTCACGCGCTGGCCGCGAACTGGTCCGATTTCGAGGACGCCGTCCAGGCCGCATGCGCGGAGAAAGCGGAGGTGGACTACCTCGTGACCCGAAACAAGGGCGACTTCCGGAAAACGGCCGTGAAGACCGTCACACCCGCCGAACTGCTCGCCGTCCTTCCCTAGAGGCTGAACGCGAGAGCCTGAACGCTCCCTGCCGCTCCGTGGGACGCACCGGCGGCAACCGCTGGACACATCGAGCCGCCGCTATTCGAACCCGCTCGAAGCTCCGGGAATGGAACATGCCGGCATATTACACGTATTTATGTGCTACACAGTATTACGTGCTACTGACAGGGTTGAGACGGAGATGAAGACGAACATCACGCTGAGAATGGACGCTCAGTTGGTCCGTGAGGCGAAGATCCTGGCGGCAAGACGAGGCACTTCCGTGAGCGGAATGCTGGCGAAGCAACTCGAGGAACTCGTACGAAGCGACAAGGCGTACGAAGACGCTCGGAAGAGGGCGGTCCGCCGAATCCGCAAGGGGTTCGATCTCGGATGGAAGCCCGTCAAGGACAGGCAGGAGCTTCATGAGCGCTAGAGTTTTTCTCGACACCAACGTCCTCGTCTATGCGCACGATCGAGGAGCCGGAGAGAAACACGAGGTGGCCGCACGGCTGGTCTCCGAGCTGTGGGAGAATCGTTCCGGGTCGCTGAGCACTCAGGTGCTCCAGGAGTTCTATGTCAACGTCCGGCGAAAGGCAGCGCGTCCAATCTCCGCACAAAGGGCACGGACGGCGATCCAAGACTATCTCACCTGGAACATCATCGTGAACAGCGGTGACTCGATCCTCGATGCCGTCGACCTCGAACGGCGCCACCGCCTGTCGTTTTGGGACGCGTTGATACTGCAGGCTGCACTGGAATCCGAGGCGCAGGTGCTCCTGTCCGAAGACTTTCAGCACGGTCGACGTTACGGTGGCTTGAAGGTCGTGAACCCCTTCATCAGCTAGAATGGAAGGACCTTACTCAGGCTCCTGAGAGGCCTTCACTCGCGAATAAACCCGTTGCACGGACGTGAAGATGAGGGCGGTGGTCCAGCCGAACATGATGATCCCGTTGGCTGCCTCGAGGGCGGCCAGGAGCCGCCAGCCTTCATCCAGGACGATGTCACCGTAGCCAAGGGTCGTAAACGTGACGATCGAGAAATAGAGGGCCTCCTCGAGCCCGGTGATCGCGCCCACCTGAAGGTAGGCAACGGCCCAAAGCAGGGATTCGAGCAGAGCGACCAGCGACATCATCATGACAAGTGCGGCGACTGCGATCGCGCCCGAGAAACGCGGCTCGAGGCGCCGGCGGCCCGAGTAGAAGAACGCCAGCGAGCGCAGAGCGATCACGGTACAGACGGTGTGCACGATGGTCGTCGCGAACACGAGCATCGAGCCGAGAAGGACCTGACGGAGCAACCGCGTTACCTCAGGACGCGCGGGGAGGGCGGCTGCGCCGTCCCGGTCCGCGAACCATCGGAGGCCCGCAACCTACGCGTGCTGCGCGCAGCGGACGGCCTCCGGAATCAGCTCCAGCCTCTCCGGCTCGATCGGGTTTCCGCACACGGCGCATACGCCGTACTCGCCCCGGTCCAGGCGAGCGAGCGCCGCCTCGGTCTGCCGCAACTCATCGATCGCTTCTGCGATCTCGCCCTCGCGGATCTCGGCGTTCTCCCATTCGTGCGCGGTGTCCGTCTCCCCGCCCACGTTCCCGCTGTGCGCGGTCTCCTTCTGCTCGGCAGCCTGGAGCCGGTCCACGCGCCCCGCCAGGTCGTCGCGCTGCGCTTCGAGCCGAGCTCGGACTGCGTCCTTTTCGAAGAGCATGTCCACACCCTCTGTCTAGTAGCGGCTAGCTCGCCGCTGACGCATCATCGCTGGCCAACCCAGCCTCATCGTGGAGAAGCGAGTATCCCACTTCCAACAAATGGCTGGCGGTAATCCTGCCGAGCGCCCTCCCCATCGCGCGGTACTTCACATACCCTACGGTTGCGACGGTACCTGAGAGCGCGAGGCCGACGACACCGGCTGCTTGTAGGAGGATGTGTCCCGTGAGCGCGATCAGCCCATAGCCGGCCGCCAGCAGCCCGATGGCGGTCTTCACGTACGACAGCAACGTTCGCTGGTTGGCCAACAACGTGCGGGCAAGGGACAGCCGCTCGCTTCGCGACATCAAGCGGATGAGGTCGGGAGTCAGCTCGCCTGAAGGCTTTCCGGCGGTCATTGAAGGGACCTCCGCCTATGGGTGAGATAGTTCATGTCGCAACCTCCAGCTCCAGCAGTGAGCCAATGTTCGTGCCGACCCGCCGTACCGGCCGACGGCACAGTGTCGCGCCGGTTACCGGGTGGGTCCGCCGGCATCCGAGAGGTATTTCTCGGGAATCGCCGGATCGAGCGAATCGCGGACGGCGCGGACGGACGGCGTCATGATCTCGACGCCCGCTTCGTTGAACGTGTCCTGGATGTTCTGGGACAGCTCCGAGCGAGTGGCCCGCGCCTTCGTCGGGTCATCCAAGGCCACGACCAGCGTGTAGGTGACCGCGTAGTCGTCCAGGCTGGACTGAAGCACGGTCGGCTCCGGCTCGGAGCGCAGGTTGTCCGTTCTCCTCGCCGCTTCCTTCAGCAGATCGTGGACCTGCTGCCACTCCGTGTCGTAGCCGATCCCAACGGGGATCCTCAGCTTCAAGCCGCCCAGGGTCGAGGCCTCGGAAACATTCACGATCCTGTGCTGCATGGCGACCACGTTGGGCACGGAGACCCGCTCGTTGTCCAGCGTACGGATGCGGGTGAAGAACAGGCCGATGTCCAGCACATCTCCGACCTCCTGACCGATCCGAACGCGATCACCGATCTCGAACGTGGTGTTGTATGTGAGGATCACCCCACTCACGAGGTTGCTCACCGATGAGCCGGCGCCGAAGGTCAGGACGGCCCCCACAAACACCGCTACGCCGTGGAAGACGACCGAGTCCGAGCCCGGTAGAAACGGCCACATGAGCACGAGCGCAAATATGATCGAAAGGATGCGAACGAGGCGGTACGTCTGGGCCGCCCAGGCCGGCTCGAACGCGCCGAGCACGATCTCGCCCTCCCCGACCGCGCTCATGAAGATCCTGAGCAGCTTCAGCACCCATCGCAGCACGACCGCGATCAGGATCAGCGTGATCAGGTTCGGGATGTAGCGGACGATCGCGAGACCGATCGCGGCCAGCGGCTGGAGCACGAACGGCATGATCCGGCCGGCGAAAGGCTCGGTCGCCGGGAAAGCACTCAGAGCGACCGGAAAGTAGAGGTAGAAGAGGAACAGGATCAGGGCGAAGCGCGCGACTCGAAGCGCGACCTTGCCGATTCGGGCGATCTGCTTCGGTTCCAGCAGGGTCACCTGCTGAAGACGGAACCCACCGGAGCGCTCCTTCCAGCCGTCGAGCCAGGCGTCGATCGACCTGAAAGCCCGCCTCAAAGCGATGAGCAGGAGGACGAGTAAGGCCGTGGAAAACAGCAAACGCACGGCGCCGACGATGAGGCGCTCCGTTCCCGCCGCGCCCTCCGGAGACAGGGCCGTCGCGATCGCGGTCGCATGGGTCCGGAAGATGAAGCCGACCGCCGTAACGCTGAGAAGGATGGCGACGAAGCGGGTTGCGCGGTGCCACTGCGCGCGGTGCATCCGGTCCCCGGCGAAGCGCGAAACGGCCATCAGCAACAGCTCTCGCGCGCCGAAGATCAGCAGGACCGCTAGCAGGGGCAGTACGAACAGGCCGACGACCCAGCCGGCGAAACCGTGCTCGGCCACCAACCATTGCTCGATCGCTTGAATCAAGAACCCTCCTGCCGCACCGCTAGTAGTCTACTCGCGCACGATGTGCTAGGCGCGCCGCATCGTAGGAATCCCCACAGGGCCGGGCAATACCCGAAAGACAGCTCCAGGAAGGGCCTCGAACGACCGGCCCCCTGGATGCTTGCCCCGGGGTCAGATTAAGATAGTGGCATCGGTCTTCGGGCTTACGAGCCGAGTTCCGCCGGCCAGCTGGCCCTACCGCTTCGACGGCCTAATAGGGGAGAACCATGGAAAGAGTAGCTGACGCACCCACCGACCCGAAGCTCCTGCGGAGTGCGACCGACATTTTCATCCATGTGGCGCTGATCGCGATCATCGCCGTGTGGTGCTTTCGCATCTTCCATCCGTTCCTGATGCCGGTGATGTGGGGCCTGATCATCGCCGTGGCGCTCTTCCCGATCTTCCGGAGGTTCCGCTCACTGCTCGGCGGGCGGAGCGGGCTTACCGGCGTGCTGTTCACGCTGCTGGCGCTGGTGCTCGTGATCTACCCAACCGTGCAGATCAGCGCATCGGCCGTGGGAAGCGTCTCGGATCTGTACGACCGAATGGAGGCGGGAGCCCTGGCCGTACCTCCCCCCTCCGAGAGCGTGGCGGAGTGGCCCGTGATCGGCGAGCGGACGTATCGCACCTGGAGCCGGGCCTCCGTGAACCTCCAGGCCACCCTCGAGGAGTTCGAGCCGCAGATTCGAGCGTTGGCCGGCCGATTGGTCGGCTTCATCGGCGGCCTCGGACTGGGCGTCCTTCAAACCGTCCTCGCGATCATCATCGCGGGCTTCATGCTTACGTACGCCGAGGGGGGGCGCCAGGCGGCGCACACGGTCTCGGCGCGCATCGCCGGCGAGCGGGGTGCGCTCCTCCCGGGACTGATCGCAGGCACCATCATGAGCGTCGCGCAGGGAGTCCTGGGCGTGGCGCTCGTACAAACGCTCCTGGCCGGTATCGGCATGGCGATCTACGGCATCCCGAACTGGGGGCTGTGGACGGTGCTGGTGTTGCCGCTGGCCGTCGTCCAGCTACCGCCGCTGCTGGTGCTGGCCCCGGTCGCCATCTGGGCGTTCGCGGACGCCGGAGCGACGACCGGGACGATCATCTTCGCGATCTACGCGCTCGTCGTCAGCTTCAGCGACACGTTCCTGAAGCCCATGTTTCTCGGCCGTGGCGTGGAGATCCCGATGCCGGTCATTCTGATCGGGGCGATCGGCGGAGTGATGATGTCCGGCGTCATCGGGCTGTTCGTCGGTGCCGTCGTCCTGGCCATCGGGTGGAAGTTGCTACTGATTTGGATAGACCCCGGCGCAGCAGTGGCAGAGGCCGAGGAGCTAGCCGCGGAAGCGTCGCCGGACGGGGACTGACCCCGCGTCGTGTCCGTCGCCGGCCCGGGACTAGTCGGAGTCCGTCCCTGTCAGGGCTGCCGACCATCCTCCGCCCAGCGCCCGGTAGAGATCGACGATCGAGGCGAGCTGAAGCTGGAGTGTCTCTGAGGCGCCGAGCTGAGCGTCGAAGAGCGAGCGCTGCTGGATGATCACCTCCAGGTAGCTCGTCCAGCCACCGTGGTACCGAGCGTTCGAGAGATCGAGCGCCTCCTGGGCGGCGTCCACCTGCCGCTGGCGGGCCTCGTACTCGTCGCGATAGGTCTGCGCGGCGACGAGCGCGTCCTCGACCTCGCGGAAAGCGTTCAGGATCGTCTGCTCGTAGCTGTTCAGGAGCTGTTCCGTTCGGGCCCTTTCGATCTCCACCCGTTGCTGGTTCCTCCCCGCGTTGAACAGCGGTCCGAAGAGGTTGGCGCCGAGGTTGAACAGCCCGGTGGTGAGGGTCACGGCCGTGAGCTCCTCGCTCTTCACCCCGGCGTCGGCGGTCAGGCTCAGCGACGGGAGCTTCAAGGCTTCCGCGACTCCGATCCGGGCGGTTTGAGCGTGCAGCTGCCTCTCGGCGACGAGGATGTCCGGCCGGCGCTCGAGCAGCTCCGACGGCAGTCCCGCCGGGATCTCCGGAGGGAAAAGCTGTTCCTGGAGCAGCCCGCCGCGCGGGATAACGCGCGGCGGCGAGCCGAGGAGGACCGCGATCGCGTGCTCCGTCTGGGCCCGGGCGCGCAGTATGCTCTGGACGACGGCCTCGGCTCCGGCGAGCTGCACTTCAGCCTGCGCGACATCCACTCCGGCGATCGCTCCGGCATCGAACCGCGCCTGATTGATCTCGAGCGCTTCGCGTCGAGCGTCGACCGTGGACTCCGAGATGACCAGCCGGTTGTCCAGGTCGCGAAGCTGCAGGTACGCGGTCGCGACGTCGGCCACCAGGGTGATCGTGACGCCGCGGAACGATTCCTCGGTGGCCAGAAGCTCGTTCAGAGCCGCCTCGTTGGAGCGCCGGAACTTGCCCCAGAGGTCGATCTCCCAGAACACTGAGATTCCGCCGCTGACGCTGACGTTCGTCTCTCCTCCATCTTCCGCGCTGGAGGTGGAAGCCGCTCCTGCTCCACCCGCGAAGTAGTCGATGCGCGGGTAGAGATCCGCCCGGGTAAAGCCGAGTACGGCCCGTGCCTCGGCGATCCTGGCCAGAGCAGCACGCAGATCGCGGTTGTTCTCGAGAGAGACGCCGATCAGCTGCTGCAGCGTGGTGTCCTGGAACAGGTCCCACCAATCCAGGTCCGCGATCGACGCACCGGGAGGATTGAGCTCCTGGAAGGCCTCGGCGGGCGGCGTGGGCGGCCGGTCGTAGTCGGGGCCCACGGTGCAGGCGGGGATCAACAGCGCGAGGAGGGCAATGAGAGTTGGACGGCTCATCTCAGCTTCTCCGTCGAAGGCCGAGCTTCTCGACCAGGTTGAGTGCGACCACGATGTAGAGGACGGCCGCGACGATCTGAAGGACGCGGGTCACGACCTTGCCGCCGGCCTCGCTCGTCGAGGTCGTGGTGGATCCGATGATCAGCAGAACGGTGGTGAACGCCGAACCGGCGAGCTTCGCGTACTCGCGATCCGAATAGAGCACGCTTCCGAACAACAATCCGCAGAGCAGGGTTAGCACCAGGAGGAACGGGAACCAGGGGACGGCGACGAGCAGGTTGTAGAAGACGATCGAAACGATCCCGCCCGCCACGTTCGCGACGATCATAGCGTATCCGGCCTGCCCTCCAGCCCCCATCCGTATCTGCTGGCCGAGCAGCGCAATGAAAATCAGCACGAGCAGCTGCTCCGTGAGCTGGAAGACCGTGAACAGCATCACGATCGGAAACACGACGAGCGTGCTCGTCGCGGCGTCCCGAACATGCTCCATGGTGGACGGCGGCTTCGTCTCGGTGGTGGCCGCGGGCGTCGCAGGCGCCGGGGAATCGGGCGGCGCGGGAACCAGCCCGTGCGCCAGCCACACGAAGACGATCGCGGCGGCCGAGCCGAACACCAGCTGCCCGGCGATGAACCCGGCCAGGTGCGCGGACTCGAGCATCAAGACCGGGATGACCATCATCGCGACAAGGAGCCACAGAATCAGGACCGGCGGCGCGCCCGAGGCGCGGGCGTAGAACATGACGGCCAGCAGCCAGCCGATCAGAAGCGTATAGGCGACCGGGTACGGTAAAAGCGCGGCGCTGAAGGCGAGGGCGAACAGGCAGGCCACCGCGACCGTGAGTACGAATCCGACGCCGACCTTCAGCGGGACGGGGCGCCCGGGCGGAGCGAGGAAGGTGGCCGTGAGAACCGGGGTCAGGTAGGAAAGCGGCCAGGCGACCCCGAGCGCGACCGCCGTGGCGAGGGTGACCCCTACCGCGTACCGGAGGATCGCCGCCTGACGTGGGTCGGCTCGCGCCCCGGCGACCGGCAGGGCGAGCTGGTCAGCGGACAAAGGAGAGCCAGCTCACCAGCCGGATCCGGAGCTTCCCGATCGCGTTCAGGATCGGCCGCCGGCCCGTGTAGACGATCAGGTTGGCCTGGCCGCCGGCCCGTCGGTATTCCGCCCCTTCACGGTCCGCGAAGCTGATGATCACGGGGAAGCGCTGCGGGTCACGAAGCCAGCCGCTCGTCTCCGACACCGTCTCGAGATCCCCCGTCCCACTCGAGAACCCCTCGCTCACCCCGAAGCCGACGGTCCGCACCGTGCCCTTGAACACGCGGCCGGGCGCCACGTCGAGGACCAGGTCGACCGGATCGCCCACCTCGATGTGGGCCAGATTGTTCTCCCGCAGGTCCGCCTGTATCCAGCTGTCGGTCATCGAGATGAAGGTGCCGATCGCCTGGCCGGCCGACGCAAAGTAACCGATATCCAGCCGTGTGTTCTCGATCGCTCCACGGGTCGGGGCGCGCACCGTGGCGAACTCGAGATCCAGCTGCGCCTTCCCCACCGCCGCGATCGCGGCCTGGATGTTCGGGTTGTCGCCGCCCGCCGGGCCCAGCTGACGCTTCGACGCCTCGAGATCGGCCTCGGCCGAAGCCACCCGCTCCTGAGCCGAGGCGAGCGACGTCTCGGCCTGGTCGCGATCGGCCAGTGATAGGGCGCCCGGGTTCCGCTCCTGGATCGCCTGCACGCGGTCGAAGTTGCGTTGCGCCCGGTCCAGGGTGGCCAGTGAGACTCCAAGCCGCGCGGCGTTCGCCTCCACGCTGGCGCTGCCGGCCCCCACGTTCTGGGTGGCCACCGCGAGCTCGGCCTGCGCCTGCTGCAGCGCCAGCTCGTAAGGTCGTCGATCGATCTGAACGATCACATCGTCGGCCTCCACGATGTCGTGGAGTTGAACCTCGACGGAGGTGACGTAACCCGACACCCAAGGCACGATCGGCACGATGAAGGCATCGACGCGCGCCTGGTCCGTGTAGGGGGTGAAGCGATCCGCCAGGACGTACCAGATGAACAGGGCGACGGACAGGCCGAAGACGATCTTGGTGACCCGTCCGACCCCGCGCCCGGACTTCGGCGCATCGGCTTCGGCCCCGGCCGACTCGGCGTGCGCATCGGGCGTGGCGTGCGTCGGCTCGGGTGCGACTGCCTCGCGAGGCTCGGGATCCGCTTCCGCGCCCTCGGCCGGTCGCTTCGCTTTGTCGACTCCGTCGACTCGGTCTGCAGCCATCAGGTTTCTCCAACCCGCTGTGGTCGTTCAGGACGGAGCCATTAGGAGATCAATATCAAACGGCGGAGAGACTTAGGCGAGGCCACCCGCCGTTCTCGTCAGCGAGAAAGATCTTGGTACCGATGTTGAGCATCTTTCCGGCCGTTAGTCGTTGGGGCTAGGATGAGCCCACATCACCGATACTCTTGGAATCGGGGTTGACAGCCATCCGTCCGAGCTGACGCTGAGCGGTCACCCGGCAGACCGACGACGTTTTAAAGGATGAGCCCGCAAGGAGGAAACATGAAGCGTAGAGACTTTGTCCAGACTGTTGGGTTGGCGTCCGCGTCGGGGGTATTCCTTTCGGCCGATCAACTGGCCGCCAAGACTCGTCCCGACGGCGCCGTCGCCGCTACCCAGAAGCCGGGCACACCTCAGGAAGTACCCGGGACAGGTGAAGTTCCGGACTGGGTGAAGAGCATGCTCGAATCCGACATGGACGGTATCGGTCCGGACGGCAAGCCTGATCCCAACTACAACGCCACCGGGACGGGCCACGCCCGCAGAAACGTCGATCCCAACGAGGCCCACGAGATGACCCTGACAGCCGAGGAGCAGGCCATTCTGGATGGCAGTGAGGGAGATATAAAGGCCAGGGTGATGAAGACGGTCGTCGCCTTCGGCAACGCCTTCGGCGCCACCCATCTCGTCGATCTTGGCGGCGCGCCGCACACCTCGATGTACAACGCACCGCTGTTCATGGAGCCAATGATCGAGGTTTTCGAGAAGTGTGCCGACGCGGGGTTGACGTCCTATGCCCCCTTTACCGTCAATCCCCGCGCCTACGACCTCTACAACGTCCAGAACCAGCCTCACGATCAGGCCCAGGTCTTTGAGGGCTACCCACTCCAGCCCCGACTGGAATACGTCCTTATGCGACTGGGCGCCAGGGACTTTAACACCAGGAGTTGCATGTGTTACCTGCCCGAGGTCGGCAACAGGCCGGAACCGGGAACCATGGTCGCCTGGGCCGAGTCGTCCGCTACGAATTTCGGTAATTCGGGCCTCGGGTTGCGCACCAACCGCCTCGCATGTGGCATGGAGCTGATGTGCGCGCTGGTCGGCAAGGCCCCGTATTTCGGGCTCATGACCGACGAGGGCCGCATGGCCACCTGGGTGGTCGACGTCAGGACGACGAAAGAGCCGGACTGGGGCGTGCTGGGCGCCGCGATCGGCATAAAAATGGTTGAGGACGTGTCCTACATCATCGGCGTCGACCAGTACTTCGAAGGCGGGATCACCCCTGAAAATCTGCACAAGCTCAAAGCCATGGGCGCCTCCACCGCCTCTAACGGCGCCGTCGGTCTCTACCACGTGGAGAACGTGACCCCCGACGCCATAGAAAAGGGGCGGGACCTGCTGGCCGAAGGCTACCAGACCTATGTGGTCGACGATGCCGAGATTGCGCGCATCTACGACAATTTCCCGAATCTCTGGGGCACACCGGATGCCAACCCCACCCGCCTCTTCATCGGCTGTCCCCACAATACCTACCACGAGGTTGTCTACTGGGGCAGGAAGATCACGGAGGAGCTGGAGAGGCGGGGTCAGGACAAGGTCGCGCTGCCGATACACGTGTTCGTCTCCGTAGTCACACGCAACCATGTTCTCGATGATCACCCGCTGTTGGTTCGCGACATGAAGCGTGCCGGCATGAACTTTACGAACATGTGCACGCTGATGTTCACGGGTATGAAAGGTTTCAGCGACAGGGAGTTTTGCGTGACCAATTCGAACAAGACCCGGAAATACTCCTCGGCGCGTTACTTCCCAGACGATGTGCTCCTGGAGGTTGCCATGACCGGAAAAATCCCCAAGTCGGCTTTGTGAGCAAACGACTCTTCTTTAGACACTCAACCGAATAACATGGAGAGATTACATGGCTAAGCAGACATTCAAAGGACGGCCGTTACTTCCCGGAAACCTCGAGGGCGAGGCGACAGTGTCGCACCAGCCGTTTAACACGTCGGCGTCTTACTTCGACAACATGTTCGCTGGTGTGAGGGACTCAGCTCCCTGCACGGACTCGGACAACGCGGAGCTCTTCCGGAAGGACATTTCCAACTGCATCCTCTGCACGCCCCAGACGATCGGGTCGAGCTTTGCTGGTGCCACCATCATGGGCGTGAAGGAGATGGGCGTGGGCCCGAATGCGATGCTGTTTTCGAGACACGTCGATTCCATCGCGGCCGCCGGCCTCATCATGGAAGACATCTGGAACGAGAACCGGATCATCACGGTCGACCTGCTCGGTGACGAGTTCCTCGAGACCGTGCAGACGGGCGATCCCATCACCATCCACTCCGACGGTACGGTCGAGGTCGGTTGAAACCCAGTCCTGCGGGCATTCCTACCGCCTTTAGTCCGCGCCGTTCGATCAGGCGAACACGAACCTAAGGAGTAGGCGAGAATGACCAACAAGGAGCGGTCACAGAAATCCCGGAGTCGGCAGTCGAGTGGCCTCGATCGCCGCGACTTCCTGATCTCCGGCGCCGCAGCGGGCGCAGCGGTGGCCGGCGCCGGCCTCGGGTTGGCGACCACCCCGCGGCGGACCGTCGCTCAACAGGCGCAGGAAGTGTGGACGAACTCGTCGTCGGGCAGACGCACCGCCGTCATCACCGATACCCGGTTGAATATCGGGCCGCACCTGGCGCGCGAAATGGCCGGGCTCAACTACAACCTGGTCATCGCCGATGTGCCCGAGGGACTTCCCGACGAGTTGCGCGACCTCGGTGCGGCCAAGGTCGTCGTCGTTCCCGGCCTCGAGCAAGATGGCCCGAACAGTGAAGCCAAACCCGGTTCCCTTCAGAAAGTGGTCGATGCCGCGATGAACGAGTTCGGCGGATTCGATTCCGCCTTCATCCGGACCGCGCTGCATACGACGGCGAACATCCTCGAGGAGACGGCCGAGGGGCTGTACAGGTCCTATGAGCAGAACTGCCTGGCGGTCATGTTCGGGTTGCAGGCCGTGCTGCCACCGCTGATGAAGGCGGGCCGTGGTCAGGTCGTGGTACAGACCAGCGCGACCAGCGAGAAGCCGAACCCCAATTTGGTGGCGTACAGCACCTTCCGCGCGGCCGCGGCCATGATGGTCCGCTGCGCCGCTTTGACGGCTGCACCGAAGGGCGTCTGTGTCAACGCCGTCGGCACGAACTTCATGAACTACCCGGGCTTCAAGGAGACCATGGGCGCCGACGACCCGAAGGTCATGCAGGCGATCCTGGACATGATACCGATGGGGAGACTGGGTGAAACGGAAGAAGCCGCGCACTTCACTCTGGCCCTGCTCGATGGTCGCAACATGTACACCACCGGCAACTTTTTCCCGGTCGCGGGAGGCTTCAACAACGCCGGCATGCCGTTTTGATCCTGGTAGTGATCGGGACCAGTCTGCTCTAACTAAGACTCGAGTTCGGTCGAGAGGGCTGGCGCTTTTGGCTCCCACACCTGCGGCCAGAACGTCGAGGGTTTTTCCGGTCACGTTGGCCGTCTGGTTGAGCTGTTTCATTGTCGGCACGGCCAGCGGTCAGGATCATCAGGCAGGTTCGAAAGAGGATCCGCAGGAAAGTCCGGACCAAGAGGCGCAAGAGGGTCCGCAGGCCGCATCCCAGGGTGGCGTCCTGGGTGACAGCCCCGACGACCCGTCGAACCTCCTTCCGGCCATCGAGCAAAGACGGAACCTGAAATACTCCGTGGTCGCCATTCCGGCGCTCGAGCGACTTCACGAGACCGTCGACAACGCGAAGGAGGATCTTTACGGGTGGACCCACCTCAGACTGGCCGCGCAGTTCAACCATCTGTTCCAGTTCCTGTCGGAAGCGCCTCTCGCCCCGGACTCCACATGGGGTACGGCCAGCGAAGTAGATTTCCTCGCTGCCTGGGAGCTGGTTGACAGGGACGAACCGACCCTGGGGCAGGTGTACTTCCAGCTGCAAGGCCGCTGGGAGTACGGGACGACGGGCCCCGAGAGGCTCGGGGTGGTCGGTCTAGGCAGCCTGGTCGGAACCGCCAATACGTTCTCGGCCTATCATCCTACGTTCCTCGTGAGAAACCTCTACTGGCAGCAGGGGACGGCGGAAGCGGGGTGGGCCTATCGGATCGGCAAGATCACGCCCGACGCGATGCTGTCGACGTCCGCCCACATCGCCTCCCCCCTTACCTTCCTCCCCACCGCCGGCACCGGTCCGTTCTCGAACGCGCTTCCTGATTCGGGGCTGGGCATAGCGGCCGCCGGGCATCTGTACGATCTCCTCAGGTTTCTGGTGATCATCTCGGACGCCAACGGCGATCGCTTCAACTTCGGGGACATCGGGGCCGGTGACTTCTACAAAGCGATGGAGCTCGGGGTGAAGGTCGCGCCCAGGACCCCGAAGGCAGGCTACTCGAAGGTCACCCTCTGGCACACGGACGGCACCAAGGACGGCGAGGCGGCCAACGGGAACCTCGGTCCGGATGGCTGGGGGTTCTTTCTCAAGTACGAGCAGGAGTTGGCGGCCGATGGCCGGCCGGTCGTGATCCTGCGATACGGGAAGTCCTTCAATGAATCCGCGTTCTATCGGGAGCAGGTCGGAGCGCACTTCGTTCTCTACGACCCGACCCCCCTGGCCAATCTGAAGGACGATCTCCTGGGTGTGGCGTTCAACTGGGCGCAGGCGGCGGTCAGCGGAGCTCGCGGCGAGTACAACGCAGAGGTTTTCTACCGATTTCCGCT
>JBDGZR010000008.1:0-37323 GCA_039588495.1 Gemmatimonadota bacterium
CCACTGCGAAATGTCAGCACCGATAGGGGCAACTGTGGGGAGAGCGACCACGTCGCCCTCTAGTGGTCCACCCGTGCTGGGACTGAAGGCCCACATCTTGGCCTCGAGACTCTGTACTCGCGGGGCGATCAGGTCCACGTGGAGGATTCCTTCCTCCCAGCCGGGATACGTTCCGTATTGCTCCTTGCGCGCTGGAACGCCCCAGCTCGCGTAGACCTGGAGCAGCCAATCCTGCGCGCTGGCGAGATTCGGAGTGCCTTCCCATCTCGGGCCGATCGAGTCCATCAGCACCTGGGCCAGGGCCTCGGTCCGTGAGTGCTCCATCCCGATCTCCCACATCTGGTGGATCACGGGATCGTCGGTGGTAAAACTCTGGGCTTGCAGGGTGAGGGGAGCTGCGAGGACCAGTCCCGCCGCAACGGCAACTCGAGAGATCAAGCGTAGAACGGATTCGCTCCACGATCGCCTATTAGGATAGCAATCCATGGCTCTCTCCTTATGGGGCGTGCCATCGGCGTTGCACGTCACGGCTGAGACTGCTTGCACTTGCTCGCAGGTCGGCGATGCGGCCAGCCAGGCGTCCTACGTGGGCGTCTGCTCGGCGCATTCAAGTCGCTGCTAGGAGAAGGAGTATGAGTCGTTTCAGTGACACTGCCAGGCGAGACACACTACGTGAAGTCTTCATGACTACCTCGCAGCCGAGTGGGGTTGTCGTTCTAGACTAGGAGGCGGACGGGCCGCTGCAAGTCGGGAGAACCTTTATTCGGAGGCGTATGGTCGGAGGACGAGTACGCGCGTACTCCAGATACTGGAGGGGCGGCCCCGAAGGAACCGCCCCTCTGTTCGTCTGATACTTGATATGTGCATCACAGCCTCAGCGAGAAGGCCAGCCGCACCGAGCCATCCTTCCCTACGTTGAAGCTTACGGGCGGTGGGACGGGCATCTGTGCATCCACCCAGCGATCAGACTTAATAAACGCGCCGATTAACGCTCCTAGAGCCGCGCCGCCTATGCCTCCCAAGGCACCAGCCAAGAGCACGGTATCGACATCGCTGTCATCCTCTTCTCGGACGGAAAGCCAAAAGACGGAACCAGCAACTGCACCCGCGCCGAAACCGATTAGCCCCCCTTTGGCCCAGTTCGACTTTCCTCCCTGAACCATCTCGATCCTCCGAAAGTCCTGCCTGAGGAACGTGACAGCTTTTGCCCCCGCTTCTGGCAGAATCACCATCGTGTCATAGGCCAGCTTGGCTACTTCCCCGGTGACCGGTTTGGCTCCCGATGGAAAGACCTTCACCCGAGCGCCCTGGTGCACGAAGGTCGTGTCTGAGGCAGAGAGGGCGCTGGCGCAGGCGAGAAGGAAGGCCGCGGCGCACGCGATCTTAATCGAGAATCGTCGCATGATTAACCTCCTGTCTTGCTGCAACAGTCGCGTCGGGAAGATCAGACGCCCGTCAAAGAACCAGGGACGGGGGCGCTCCGCCCGTCCATAGGGTTAGGCGTAAGAACGCCCCGCAGGGGACCATGCTTCGGGACTGACCGGAGATCGGGGTGGTGCGGTCGGGCAGGCGTCCTACTAGGGGCGTCTGCTCGGCGCAGTCAGTGACCACCGAGCAGCATCAAGGGCATTCAGGCCCTGCTGCCCGGAACCCTAGGGATGGATCTGGACGTTGCCTGCCTCTACGAGGTGGAGCATCTGATTCGGCTTGGCGTCGCAGTATTCGTCCGGCTCCTCGTAATCAACATCGGATGTTCCAGGCCACGTGACGGTGATCTGGTCCGGGCTCGCATTTCGATCCTGCCCGTTGTCCACCACCCTAAAGCCATGTGCCCTACCCACGTGATTGACGTTGCCCGCCTTGGTTACGTATCCGGCGAGCCAAGCCTGGTTGCCCTCGATGGTCAGACAGGTAACATCACCCCAGATTCTCGAGCCCTCTCCCTGTGCATCGTGTATGCGGAAATGGAACCTCCCTCTCACGGTGCCGTCAGCCTTCTTGGTGCCGTTGAAACTGAATGTCCTCCAGAGCCCGGAGAGGGTGTGATAGTGGCCGCTTCCGGTGGCGGATTGCGTGACCGGGTTCTGTCCGAGCTTGGCGCTCAAAAGGGAACCCGCGCCCAGCTATCGGACGCTCTCCACATACGAGACGAACTCGGCGGTAAGGATGCCCATAGGGTGTTCCCAAAACAGTTGGTTGTCGGGAGTCGTCAGGAGGCCTTGGATCACTAGCCCAAGAGCTTCCGACGGTCCGTCATAGAGATACTCGGTCTCCAGGCGTGTCCAGATGCTAGACAGGTGCCTGATCCAGAGGATGCTCTCTTCCGCAGTGAGGTTGTAGCGGTCAACAAACGCCTGTTGGCCGGGTTCCTCGCCATCGACCGCCTTGATCTTCGCAAGGATGTCGGGCAGGTCGGAGCTAGGAAAGAACGGAGCGGTCCAGGTGGCCGTCCGGTCCAGACTAGCCTGACGTTCTATGGCCGCTGTGTTGCCACGCACCTCCTGTAGAAGCAGAAGGAGTGTGACAATGACGCCAACACTCGCGCCAATCTCTGCCAAATGTGCCCACTGCTGGAGCTTCATAAGACGGCCTCCTATGACGTTACTTCGTGGACAGACTACATCGGTGCAATCGTAGTCCCGAGTTTCCAGTTACGTCTGTGGTGGGATGCTTGCGCCCCCCTGTAGTGGAATCTCCTAGCCGCCTTGGGATGGATGCGACTCTACGAGGACGAGATCAGGAGCGTCGCCGAGACTCGGCGAGGCAGGATAGCTGACGGACAGGATTATCGCTGCCGCTTTAGGCAGCGAAGGGACGGCTCCCGAAGGAACCGCCCCCTGCCGCTTCACCCTCCGCGGCCATGTTCGCGGCCATGTCCGCAGCTTTCTCCGCGGTCTTCTCTACGGCCTTCTCCGCGGACTCTCCGCGGCCTTGACTGCGGCACGTAGCCGTCGTTGAGCGTCCTCAGGAAGGCAACGATCGCCACCTCCTCGTCGGCTGACAATCCGAGGTCACCGAGCCCTTCGGTGTTCACGTTCTCCGCCACCTCGGGCTCGGGCCAGCAGTCGGCATCGAGGGCCTGCATCGCCGTGTAGTCGCCGGGACAGGTCGGCTTCACATCGCGTGTGTTGTAGAAGTGGACGACCTGCTCGAGCGTCTTGAAGTAGCCGTTGTGCATGAACGCCTTCTTGGCTCCTTCGAACGGCCGCTTGTCCACGTTGCGCAGCGTGGGGACCTTGTGCTTCCCGTCCTCGGCTTCGGCCATGGACGACCATTCCGTCGAACGGAGGAAGCCGCCCAGCCCGCGGTCCACGAAGTTCGGATCCGCCAGCACAGCCGGGTTCTCCGGGTTCTTCGGCACCCCGAGGTTGTCGAAGGTGAAGTCCGTGAACAGCGCCCTCCTGCACGAGGCGATGTGGCACTTCGCGCACTTCCCCTTCCTCATGAACAGGGCGAAGCCCCGCTTCTCCTCCCAGGTCAGGTACCGGCGGCCGGCGTCGAGCTTCGACGTGAAGGGGTTGACCTCTGGAGATCCTTCAAAGGCCGCGATGGCGAGCGCCACGTCGTCGTAGGCCTGGTCCACCTTGGTCCGATCGGCCTCGCTCAACGACACCGATCCGCCCTCGGACGCGCATCGGGTCCCCACGTCCGCGGGCCAGGAGATGTCGCATGCCTCCGCGCCGAAGGCGGACTCGAAGCTCACCGGATAGCTGGCCATGCATACGCGATAGACCACGCACGCATTGTCCGGCAGCGCCTGCTCGGCGGGGTTGAGATACGGCCCCTGCGCCTGATCGGCGGCCGGATTGCCCAACTTCTCTCCCGTTGCCCTGCCATCCCAGAAGTTGCCCCCGACGAACAGCCCCTCCGCGAAATGAAAGATCGGGCTCCGCGTCGCATAGGCCGCGGACGGCGGCTTGCGATTCCCGAAGCGCCCGGCGATCGAGCCCTCGTAAACCCCGCCGGCCGCGTTGATCTCCTCGATCGATCCCGTAAACCCCCACTCCGGGTCATGGCAGGCCGCGCAGGACTGGTTGCCGTTGATCGACAGGTTCTGGTCGAAGAAGATGCTCTTGCCCAACTGCTCCATATCGGTCAAGCCAGCGGGGCCCTGCGGTGGTCTGTGCTGTGGCCCTTGCTGGGGCCCCTGCGCCGCGACGAGCGGGCTCGCGGTGGGCGAGTCGCACGCGCTGGCAGATACCAGCAGGCTGAGCGCGGTGAGTGGAGCGCAGGCATGCTTGCGGCGTCTCATGAGGACAACCCTCCGTGCCGAAGGAGTCTTTCCTCCTAGTCCGCCTGATGGAGGACCAGCGGACGGGTAGCGCACGAGCCGTGGGGATGCCGGCGGGTCCATGCCACGTCGCACGGTGTGCTCGTGGTCACTTCTATCAGCTATCAGCCGCCGCCGAGCGCCACTATCGGGAATTCCTAGCGCCGGCGCGTCGGGAAATCCTCGATGCTACGGCTTTACCGGAACCTTCCTAGTGAGAATGGGTCGCCACCCACCGCGCTCGGACATAGGACAGGAGCATGGCCAGCACCACGAAGGGGCGAACGGTGGCCCATGCAAGCAACACGGCCAGGGGAACAGCCAGCGGGAGTATCAAGAGAGCACCCACGAGCGGTGAACGGCCAAACGCCCAAACCCCGACCAGGATGCAAGCTCCTCCCGTTATCGTCGTCGCGCT
Source organism: Gemmatimonadota bacterium (assembly GCA_039588495.1). Lineage (GTDB taxonomy): Bacteria > Gemmatimonadota > Gemmatimonadetes > Palauibacterales > Palauibacteraceae. The sequence continues at coordinate 4,689 of JBDGZR010000008.1, forward strand.
CGCTGGCCCAGGTCGGATCCCAGAGCTCTCCGTTTACACTTTTGCTGCGGACGTGCCGCCGCAAGTCGGGAGAACCTTGATTTTTGCGCTTTGGTCGGAGGACGAGAGCAGGAGCGTGGAGGGGCTAAGGGCGATCCTGAGGAGCCTCCTGGTGTAGACCTGGATGCGCGGACGGGTGGAGGGAAGTCCGGGGTCAGTTGGATCGCCGTTAAACGGCTCCGGTACGCCTGTCCGCGTTTTTGTCTGCTCGCTCCTCAGCCTACCGCCGCGCTCTTCCGTTCCAGACGAAGGGGCGGCCCCGAAGGAACCGCCCCCGCGAGGCGAGGTTACCAGGTTTCCGCCGTAGAGGCGAAGATGATTCCGTCTTCGGTTTCGCTTTCCCCCATCATCTTCATGCCCTCGAAGTACCCGGTTCCCCTACACGAGTAGGCGTGTGGATGCGGCTCTACGAAAGCGCAGGGGCGGCCACGAAGGAGCCGCCCCTCTGTCCGCATCGCCGAGGCCCGCGCGGCGCTAATCCCTGAAGATCGCCACCTCCGGCTCGGCGCCGGCACGCAGGTACCCTCGCAGCATCGTGGAGGTGTTGAAGGGCATCGCCACGTCCCCGTTCGGGTCCATCGCGATGACGCCGCCGTCGGCGCTTTGCTCGACGAGCAAGCCCATCACGACGTAGTCGGCGGCATCGCCGATCGTCTCATCCAGGTATCGGACGCGAGCGCAGATGTCGAAGGCGACGGCGTTCGTGATGAAGAACTCGCCGTGCCCGGTCCCCGAGACGGCGCAGGCGTCGTTGTCGGCGTAGGTGCCCGCTCCGACGATCGGGGAGTCTCCGATGCGGCCGTAGCGCTTGTTGGTGCGGCCGCCGGTGGACGTCCCCGCGGCCAGGTCTCCGTTCCTGTCCAGGGCAACGACGCCGACCGTGCCGGTGGCGCCCAGCTCGCCGAGGTGGCGCGAAGCGGGGTTCGCAGCGTCGGACACGGCGAGCGTCTCGGTGCCGCCTCGCGCGTCCGCGCTCTGCTCCGCCTCCAGCGCCCGCTGCAGCGAGCGCCAGCGGGGCTCGGTGAAAAAGTAGGATCTGGGGACGAGCTCGATCCCCTGTTCGAGCGCGAACTCCTCGGCGCCCGCGCCCGCCATCAGCACGTGGGGCGAGGAATCCATCACGCGTCGGGAGAGGGTGATCGGGTTCTTCACATGGCGGACGGACGCCACGGCTCCGGCCTCGAGGGTCGCGCCGTCCATGATCGAGGCGTCGAGCTCGTTGCTCCCGTCGTGGTTGAAGACGGCCCCCTTGCCGGCGTTGAAGAGCGGGGAGTCCTCCATGATCCGGATCGCCGCTTCCACGGCATCCAGAGCGCTTCCGCCGGACGCCAGGATATCGCCGCCCCCCGAGAGTGCCTCGGTCAGCTTCTCCCGGAACTGACGCTCCCGATCACTGCCGACATCGTCGGGGCGCGCCGTGCCCGCGCCGCCGTGGACGGCGATCGCCCATTCGGCGCGTGACTCCTGCGCGCGGGCCTCACCGCTCACGACCCCGAGTGAAGCGGTCGTCGCCAGCACCGAAAGAAGGGTCAACTCCACCAGCCTGACCCTGGCCAGATCCATCATCGTGGCTCCTCCTTGTCCGCCGATTCAGGCCACTGCGACAGCATCTCCCGGATGAGAGAGTCTGGGTCTTGGCCATCCTCCGCCAGGGGCCGAAGCACCTCGGCCGCTCCCTCGTCGTCGCCCCGCTCGCGGCGGATCTCCGCCAGGAGCAGGCGAGCCGGTAAGTAGCTCGGTCTCAGCTCCGTCGCCCGCTCCGCGGCCTTTTCCGCCTTGCGCAGCTGGCCCAGACGCCGCCGGGCCGCGGCCTCGCCGAAGGCCGCCTGCGCGGACGCGTCATCGAGGCGGCGCGCGATCTCGAAGTGGTGGAGCGCCTTCTCCGGCTCTCCCTCGTGAAGCCACGTCACGCCGATGTTCGCGTGTGTCGCTCCGGGATACGAGTATCGCCTGCCGAGGTTGAAGATCGGCTGCCAGCGCTCGAAGCGCGGATCTCGCTCCATCTCAGTCAGGAAGCGCTCGAACTCGGTGCGGGCCTCAGCGGCGTCACCCCCCTTCAGGGACCGCAGTCCGCGGTGGAAGCGTCGGGTCTTCCATCGCCACCAGCGTCCTGGAAGGAAGAGAAGCAGCAGAATCCCTACGACGATGCCCGCCCCCGGGCGCCAGTAGGCGAGCATGAACACGATGGCGACAGCCCCGAGAAGGAAGGGAGCGACCATGGCTACAACGGCCAGAGGACCGGTGTGAGAAGGATCAACACCAGGAACACGACGAGCGTGAGGGGCAGGCCCACGCGGACGAAGTCCGAGAAGCGATACCCTCCCGGCCCCATCACGAGGAGATTGGCCGGGTTGGCGATCGGACTGGTGAAGCCGGCGGAGGCCGCGATCGCGACCGCCATCATCAGGGCGTACGGCGAGACCCCGGCGGTCGACGCCGCCCCCAGAACGATCGGCGCCATGAGCACGACCAGAGCGGAGGAAGGGATGGCCTGCGTCCCCACCGCGGTCAGAAGTAGGAGGGCGCCCAGAACCGCGACAGGCCCGAAGCCAGCCACGGACTCGACCACCCCACCCGCGATGAGCGCCGCCGCGCCGGTCTGCTCGAGCGCGATTCCCAGCGGGATCATCCCGGCGATGAGGAAGACCGCTCCCCACTCGATGTCCCGGTACGATTCTTCGATCGTCAGGCAGCTGGTCAGCACCATCGCGGCCGCCCCGGCAACAGCGGCGATGTAGATCGGCACCCAGCCGAGAAGGACGGGCAGCAGAGTCGCCACCATGATGAGCAGCGCCGCCGGGGCCCTCTCGGAGCGCGAAGCTTCTTGAGCCTCTCGGGTCAGCACGATGAAGTCCGGCTCGCTTCCGAGCACGCGCAGCCGCTCGGCCGGGCCGTGGAGGAGCAGCGCATCGCCGAAACGAAGGGGGACCTCGGAGATGCCGGCGTGGACAACCTCGCCCTCTCGCATGATCGCCAGCGCCGTCAGCCCGTATTTCTCCCGGAAGTGAAGCTCCCGAAGATTGGAACCGACGAGGGTAGACCGTGGGGACAGCACGGCCTCCACGAGCCCGACGCGCTCGGATCGGAGCGCCTCCAGACCACCCGGGCCCGCCCGCTCGACCTCCAGCTCCCGTAGAGAGTCGAACACAGCGAGGTCCGCCGATCTTCCGGAAACGATGAGAGCGTCGCCGACTTCGAGGCGCTCGCCGGGCTCCGGCATCGGATGGGTCGTGCCCTCTCGCACGATGCTGAGCACCGAGAGCCCGAAGGCCCCTCCGAGCCGGCTTTCCTCCAGAGTCTTCCCTGCCAGCACGGAGTCCGGCGGGACGCGCACGACGAGCAGCCCCGCCTCCAGCTGGTAGAGCTCCGCCCGCTCGGCCGCCGACACCGCGAACCCCGACTCGTCACGCAGCGCTTCGAGCTTCTCGCTCCGGCCCTGCACGAAGAGCGCGTCGCCCGCCCGCAGGTTCAGGTGGGCGAGCCCGCGCCGATGGGTCGTTTCTTTCCGCAAGACGGCGAGAACATTGAGGCCGAAGCGATCCCGGAACCGGGCGCGGGCGAGCGAGCGGCCGACGAGCTTACAGTTCTCCTCGAGCCGGACCTCGACCACCTGCACGTCGGCGGAGGTCAGCCGCTCGACAGCCAGACTGTCCTCCGCGATCTCCAGCTGCCGTCCGCCGTGGAGCTGCGAGAGCCGCTCGAGCTGTCCCATGACCAGCAACCGGTCGCCGGGCCGGAGCACCTCCGACGGGGCGGGCGCCAGGTCCGTCCGACCCTCCCTAAGGATAGCCCAACGTTCAGGTCGAGCGCCGAGCCGAACCGGCTCTCCGCGAGAGCCCTGCCGGCGAGCGGCGACTCCGCTTCGATGCCCACGACGAACAGGTCGTCTCGCAATTCGTACAGCTCGGCCAGATCGCCGGCCTCCTCCCTCTTGGCTCCCGCCTCCGACGCATGCGCCGGATCGCTCCCCGGCAGGAGCCATCGTCCGACCAGCGCCATGAAAACCACCCCGACGAGCATTACCGCTCCGCCGAGAGGCGTATAGTCGAAGATCCCGAAGGGACGCATGCCCTGATCGCGAAGCGCTTCGGCGGCCAGGATGTTGGGAGGCGTGCCGATGAGGGTCGTCAGCCCGCCGAGCATCGTCGAGTAGGCCAGCGGCATGAGCAACCTGGATGGCGAGATGCCCGTCGAGCGTGAGATGTCCATCACGACCGGTAGCAGAAGAGCCGCGACGGCCACGTTGTTCATGAACGCCGAGAGTATCGCGGCGGTGAACATGACGACGAGCACGAGCCGCAGCTCACCGCCGCCCGCCACCCTCACGAGCCGCTGGCCGAGGAGACCCGCCACCCCGGTCCGAATCAACCCGCCGCTGAGGACGAACATGCCCCCCACGGTCACGACGGCAGGGCTGCTGAATCCGGAGAGCGCCTCGCGCGGGGTCACGAGGCCGGTGATGGCGAGGACGGCAAGAGCAACCAGGGCGATGATATCGACCCGGACCCGGCCGCTCATGAATGACACCACGCACGCCAGGAGGATGGCGAGCACGGTCACGGCCTGGAATGTCATCGGACCCGGGCCGCAGAATCGCGGGGCGCCATGTCGGATCTCACATCAGCCCGCGCTGACGGGCCAGAAGACGGGCGTCAGCAGAACCACCACGACGAAGACGACGAACGTCAAGGGCAGACCGACGCGCAGGTAGTCGGTGAACCGGTATCCGCCGGGCCCCATCACTAGCACGTTAGCCGGATGCGAGACCGGGCTCCCGAAGCTGGCCGAGGCGGCCATCGCGACGGTCAGCATCAGCGTGTAGGGGGAGATCCCCATCCCCGCGGCGGTGTCGAGTACGATCGGTGCCATGAGCACGACCAGAGCAGCCGTCGGGATGACCTGCGTGCCGGCGGAGGTGAGGACGAACAGCCCGGCCATGACCGCGATCGGGCCGAACCGGCCCACGGAGGTCACCACCCGCTCGGCGACCCACGCCGCGGCGCCGGTCTGGTCCAAGGCGATGCCGAGTGGCAGCATCCCGGCGATCAGGAATACCGCCGGCCACTCGATGTCCCTGTACGCCTCCTCCATCGTCAGGCAGCCCGCCAGTACCATCAGTGAAGCGCCTGCCACCGCCGAGATGTAGATCGGGACCCACCCCAGGAGCACGGGAACGATCACCAGCGCCATGAGAACGACGGCCACCGGGGCTTTCGCCGTGCGCGGCGCTTCCTGGGCGGCGCGAGTCAGCACGATGAAGTCGGGCTCACTGCCCAGGAGCCTGAGCCTCTCGGTCGGGCCGTAGAGGAGCAGGGCGTCGCCGAAGCGAAGCGGGATGTCCGGCACTCCCGTGCGGATAACCTCCCCCTGGCGCATGATCCCCAACACGGTCAGGCCGTACTTCTCCCGAAAATGAAGTTGACGAAGGCTCGAGCCTGCCAGTGTCGTGCGCGGGGAGAGAACGGCCTCGACGAGTCCGACCCGCTCCGATCGAAGCGCTTCCATGCCTCCGGCGCCGGCGCGCTCCACCTCGAGCTCACGAAGCGACTCCATCGCCTCCATATCCTCGGGGCGGCCCGACACGATCAGCGTGTCGCGCGCCTTCACCTCCGCATCCCTTTCCGGCATCGGCAGAACCTCGCCCTCCCTCACGATGCTGAGGACGGAGAGCCCGAACGCTCCTCCGAGCCGGCTTTCCGCCAGCGACCTACCCGCCAGGACAGAGTCGGGCGGAACGCGCACCGCGAACAGCCGCTCTGCCAGCCCGTAGAGCCGCGCCTGTTCCACGGCCGATACCTCGAAGCCAGGATCGGCGCGCAGCGCCTCTACTCGCGCCGACGGACCCTGGATCAGCAGACAGTCACCGGCATGCAGGGGAACATCCGGATGGGGCGCGCTGTCCGTGGCTCCCTCCCGCTCGATCGCGAGTACGTTGACGCCGAACCGCTCGCGAAAATCGATCTGGCGCAAAGCACGGCCCACGAGCGGCGATCCCGACGCCAGTCTGGCCTCCGCCACCTCCACATCGGCGGAGGTCAATCGTTCCACAGCCAGGTCGTCCTCGGCGACCTCGAGCCCGCGGCGGCCCCGGAACTCCGCCAGACGCTCCGGCCGGCCCTGGACGAGAAGCCGGTCGCCGGACATCAAGACCTCGTCCGGGCCGGGAGCGAACTTCGTCTGGCCGTTTCGGATGATCGCCACGACGTTGAGGTCCAGCGCCGCTCCCAACCGGCTCTCCGCGAGCGGGCGGCCCGCGAGCTGGGAACCCGGGCCGACGGGGATCGTGAAAAGCTCCTCATGAAGATCGTACAGCTCTTCCAGGTCGGCGGCGGCCGGGCCGCTCTCCCCCACATCGGCTCCCGCAGCGGCAGCCACGGCCCGGGATGCTGTTGCCGGATCACGGGCCGGGAGCAGCCGCCGGCCGATGAGCGCCATGAACGCGATCCCCGCGACCATCGCGACGCCCCCAACCGGGGTGTAGTCGAAGAGGCCGAACGGCCGAAGCCCCTCATCGCTCAGCGCTTCCGCGACCAGGATGTTCGGAGGGGTCCCGATCAGCGTCGTGAGGCCGCCGAGCAGCGACGCATAGGCGAGCGGCATGAGCAGCCTCGAGGGCGAGGTCCCGGTGCTTCGCGAGATGTCCATGACCACGGGCAGCAGGAGGGCGGCCACTCCCACGTTGTTCATGAACGCTGAGAGGAAGGCGGAGGTCAGCATGATCACGAGGACGAGCCGAAACTCGCCCCGGCCGGCGACCCGCACGACCTGCTCGCCCAGCAGTCCGGCGACGCCGGTGCGGGTCAGGCCCCCGCTCAGGATGAACATGGCCCAAACGGTGATCACCGCGGGATTGCTGAACCCGGAGAGAGCCTCGCTCGGGGTCACGAGGCCGCTGATCGCCAGGCCGGCGAGCACCAGCAGCGCGACCAGGTCGATACGGATCCATCCTCCGATAAAGAGGATGAGACAGACGAGCAGGATCGCGAAGACGAGCGCGATCTGAAACGTCATGCAGCCGGACTCGCGTGGCGCCTCATGAGCCTAGGCCGGCCCGGCGTCTAACCCGGCGGCCCCGGCGGCCCGTTACCCCCTGCGTGCCCGTCGCCCCTGGCCGCCGGTGTTGAGGACGTTGACCTGGTGGAAGCGCGACACCGGACAGCCGTGGGAGACGGCGTTCACCTGACCCGGCTGGCCCTTCCCGTCGTAGAAGCTCCCGCCGACGTAGTAGGTCTCCGGCCCGCCGATCATGTCCATGGCGTTCCAGAAGTCGGTGGTCCGCGCCTGATAGGCCACGTCTTTCAGCATCCGCGTCTTCTTCCCGCCTTTGATCTCCCAGAAGACTTGGCCGCCGAACTGGAAGTTGTAGCGCTGTTGATCGATCGAGTAGGAGCCGCGGCTCTCGATGTAGATCCCATCGTCGGTGGCCCCGATCACATCCTCCTCCGAGATCTCCTCCTCGGCGGGCAGGAGGTTCATGTTCGGCATCCGCTGGAAGGGGATGTGGGCCCACGTCTGACAATGTGAGCAGCCGTGGCTGCGGGTCACGCCGGTCAGATCGGCGATCCAGTCCACCTGCTCCCGGGTCGTTTGGTAGTCGACGAAGATGCCGTCCTTGATGATCGGCCACTCGTCGGCCTTGACCCCCTCCTCGTCCCAACCGATGCTGGCCAGCCCGCTGGGCGAGGTTCTCTCGCCGACGATCTGCATGAAGTCGGGGCCGTACCTGAGCTTCCCCAGCACCTCGGCCGGCGGCGCGAGGAAGCTCGTGCCGGCGTAGTTGGCCTCGTAGCCGAGCGCCCGGTCCAACTCCGTCGGATGGCCGATCGACTCGTGGATCGTCAGCCACAGGTGCGAGGGGTGGAGCACGAGGTCGTACGTCCCCGGCTCCACCGGCACCGCCGAGAGCTTCTGGACGGCCTCGGATGCCCATACCTCAACGGCCTCCTGGGTCATGTTGTCACGGACGTACTCCCAGCCCCGTCCGGCGGGATCCAGGACCGCGCCGCGAGTCTGGAAGTCGCTCCGGTCCGGCGCCACGGCCGTGATCGACATGCTCGGGTTGGCGCGGATGATACGCTGGGCGGCGATCGTCCCGTCGGTCGTCGCCGACGTCTCCTCGATCTTCACGAAGTGGAGGTTCGAGTTGACGAAGCTCACGCCTTCCATGGCGAGCGCCGCGCGATTGAGCGCGAGCAGGTACTCCGCCTTGTCGCCGACGGGCACGTCCCACGGGTCCACCTTGTAGGCGCTGGTCCAGGAGACCTCCCCGTACGAGTCGACGGGAGCCAGGTTCAGGCTGGAGCGCTCCACGCGGGCGTTGGCCGCGCCGGTCATGGCCGCCTCGCGCCCCGCCCGAGAGGCCGCCTCGCGGGTCAGGTCGTTCGCGGCGGCGAAGCCCCAGCTTCCGCTCACGAGCGCGCGAACACCGATCCCGAGCGAGCTCGTCTCGCTCACGTTCGTGACCCTCTCCTCTCGGGTCCCGACACGCTGGTTCTGGTAGAGGCCGACGCGGGCGTCGGCATACTGGGCGCCCGCCGAGGTCGCTGCGTCGAGCGCCTCCATCAGCAGATCTCGGGTCGCCGGATCTACGGCTGGAGACGTCGATGTGGCAGCCGACTGGCCGGTGAGCACGCCGTGCCGGGCGTCGCTCACGGAGGGCTTGGCGAGCGCGATCGCCCCCACCGCCAGCGCCGAGCTCTTTACGAAATCACGCCGTTGCATCAGACCGCCTCCGAGACGCTGCTGAAGGTGAACTCGCTGGAGCGGATCCCAGGGACCCTCCGGGTGGCCGAGACACGCTCGGGTCGACTCATTGCCTCCAGCTTGCTCAGCACGGCGAGCGGAGAGTCATTCCAGCGGAAGTTGTTGACGGGATGGGAGATGCGGCCGTCCTCGATCATGAAGTTGCCGTCCCTCGTCAGGCCCGTGTACGACACCGTCCGCGGATCGATGGCGCGGATGTACCAGAGGCGCGTGACGAGGACGGCCCGCTCCGTGGAGGCGATCAGATCCTCTAGCGACCGGTCTTCACCCTGCATGATGAGTGTGCTGGGAAAGCCGACGGGCTTCATGCCCTGCTGCTGAGCCCAGTACCTGGACTGGAAGAGGTTCTTCAGGACCCCATCTTCGACCCAGATCTGACGGCCGAGCGGCAGGCCCGAATCGTCCGAGGTGAAGCCGCCGCCAAAGCCGCCGCCGAAGCCGAATCCGCCTCCACCGACGAACGGCGCGCCGCCCATCTCCGTGGGATCGCTCAGAAGTGTGACCCGGGGATCGACGATCTGCTCGCTGATCTTCGTGCCGCCGCCTGCGGCCGAGAAGGCGCTCCGTCCCTCATCCGCCGTGCGCGCGCTCAGCGAGAAGGCGAGGAGCCCGATGAGGTCGGAGACGGCCCGCGGCTCCAGCACGACGGGGTACGTGCCGGGCTCGAGCGGCTGAGGGTCGCGCGAGCGAACCGCCTTCTCGATCGCACGTCGGTGGATCCCCTCGAAGTCGACGTCGGCCCAATCGCGTCCTCCGGTGCCGGCCCAGCCGGAGCCGGTGCCATCCGCCGTTCGAACCGTCACTGAATAGTCGAAGTCGGTCGAAGCGTGGTAGGCGAAGAGGCCGGCCGAGTTGGCGAGCGCGGTGGACCCGGCCGAGCGCTCGAGGAACCCGGCGGCGGCAAGGCCAGCCGTCTCGCTGGCCGCCCCGATCGCCGAAGCCGCGACCTCCGCACGCCTCTCCGCGTTCAGCTCGGCGGTCGACTCGAAGTAGCCCTGCGTCTTCGCGTAGGTCTGCGGACCCAGCAGCGGCAGGCGCTCGTCGTTCTCCGGCGCCAGGCGGGCCAGCTCCTGAGCGTTCTCGACCGCTTCGCTCAGCGATTCATCGTCCAGCTTGTTCGTGGTCACGCTCCCGGCGCGCTTGCCGAAGCGGGCCGAGATGAGCGCGGTCACGTCGTCGGCACCTCCCGCCGTCGTGACCCGGTTGACGGCGTACCGGGTGTTGGACTGCCTGCCGCTTCGGAGTCGGACTTCCGTCTCGTCGGCGCCGCTCAGAACCAGGATGCGGTCGGCGAGCTCTTTTGCCTCCTCTTTCGTGAGGCCGGTAGCCGACGCCCGACGGCTCGATGCGTCGACGCCTGCAGCGGCGCCGGCGCCGGGTACCGCGCGCCCGATCAGCTCTCTGCGATTCATCGTCTTCATGCCGTAACCTCTCGGAGTGTTCACCGCCAGCGGAGCAGGAGAATCTTCTCCCCCGCGCACCCCCCGGCAACAGCGGGTGGCCTGCGGCGACAGGGGCAAGCAGGAGGGCCCTCGACTTGTGGCGCGAGGGAGAGAGGCGGAGATTCGCCCGGCCGTGATCAAATACCACTACCACTCGGCCCCGCGAGACCTGCCCCGCCTGGGTGTGCGCCGTGGCGATCGCATGTGCCACGTCTACAGCGATCGATCGCTCGCCGAGCTTATCAGCTGGGGGAGGGAGCACGGCCTCAAGTCCGAGTGGATCGATCGCCGAAACGCCCTGCCGCACTTCGACGCGTTCGGAGAGCATCTGGAGCGTTGCGGGCCGGGAGTGGGCCGCGCCGAGCTGGTCGGTGACCTGCGTTGGTGGCGGGCGCGGCGAGACCGAATCGATCCGGACCGTCGCGGCCTCGGAGACGGTCAGTCGGGCGGCAGCAGCAGGTAGGTGAACAGGCCCTTCGCCACAAGCTCCCCACCCTGCGCCACCTCGATATCGCACAAGATCACCTGACGACCCTGCTTCACGATCCGTGCACGGGCGTGCAGGTCCCCCGCCCCGGCCACCGCCGGCCGCAGGAAGTTCAGCTTGAACTCGATGCTGGTCATGCGGCGATCGTGGGGGAGGCTTCGGTAGAGGAGATACGCGCCGGCCGTGTCGGCGAGCGTCGCCAGCATCCCGCCGTGAACCCAGCCATCAATCGCCGGGCTCGGGCTCGCTCAGTACGCCGCCAGCTCCGCGATCCCCTCGGCGATGTCCTCCACCTGGGGAAGGATGGCGTCCTCCAGACGGGGCGCATAGCCGACGAAGGTGTCCAGCGAAGCGATCCGGCGGACCGGCCCGTCCAGCCACTCGAAGACCTCGTCGGCGATCCGGGCCGAGATCTCGGCGCCGAAGCCGAACGATTTCGCGTCCTCGTACGCCACGATCACCTTGTTCGTCCGCTGCACGGACGCCGAGACCGTGGTCATGTCGAGCGGGTTCAGGGTGCGAAGATCGATGATCTCCACATCTACCGGCCGTCCCTCTTTCTCCAGCTGGCGCAACGCCTTCCGCGAGCGCTCCACGAGCGCCCCGTAGGTGACGAGGGTGAGGTCCTTCCCTGGGCGGACGATGTTGGCCCGGCCGAACGGGATCATGAAGTCGGGCCCCGGATACGGGGACTTGGCGTAGGGCTGCCGGTAGAGGTGCTTGTGCTCGAGGAAGAGGACGGGATCTTCGCAGCGGATCGCCGTCCTCAGCAAACCGTTGGCATCGAGGGCGTTGGAGGGGCAGATGACGTGCACGCCCGGCGTGTGCGTAAAGAGCGACGCGCCCGTTTGGGAGTGGTACATCGCGCCGCCGGCCAGATAGCCGCCATACGTCGTTCGAACGACCACCGGACAGCTGAACGCGCCGTTCGAGCGCCAGCGGTAGGTCGCCAGCTCGTTCCGAAGTTGGTGGTAGGCCGGCCAGATGTAGTCGAAGAACTGGATCTCGACGACCGGCTTCATCCCGCGAAGTGCCATCCCGACGGCACGGCCGACGATGTTCGCCTCGGCGAGCGGCGAGTTGTAGACACGCTCGGCGCCGAAGAGCCGCTGGAGGTTGGCCGTCACCTTGAACACCCCACCCTTGCCCTTCAGCTCCTCCAGGTAGTCCTCCTTGCTGACATCGGCGACATCCTGCCCAAAGACCACGATGCGCGGATCGCGCCCCAACTCATCGCGCAAGCAGGCGTTCAGCAGGTCCACGGTCGTCTTCGGATCCCCATCGAAGTGGGGCTCCGTCTCGAAATCGTCGGAGGTCGCGTCGACGCCCGACGAGTAGACATGCTCGTACACCGTTTCGGGTCCCGGCTGCGGCTGCTCCGCGGCCAGGTCGGCGGCCTGCGCGACCTCCTCCTTCACCGTCTCGCGCAACCCGGCGAGCTCCTCCTCGGTGGCGATGCGTTCCCGGACGAGGCGGAGCCCGAAGTTGCTGATCGGGTCACGCCTCTTCTCCTCCTCCCGTTCTTCCTCCGGCTTGTACATCCTCTCGTCGTCAGACATCGAGTGGCTGTAGGGCCGGACGACCTGGGCATGCACGAGCGCCGGGCCGCGTCGCTCGCGACAGTAGGCGACCGCTTCCGTCATCACGCCGTAGCTGGCGATCGGGTCGGTGCCGTCCACCTCCCGGATCAACAGGTCCGGGAAGCCGGAGACGAGCCGAGAGATGCTCGCGCCCGCGGTGTTCACCTCCACCGGAACCGAGATCGCGTAGCCGTTGTCCTCGACGATGTAGACGACCGGGAGCTTCAGGTTCGAGGCGGTGTTCAGGGATTCCCAGAACTCGCCCTCCGACGTGGTGCCATCGCCCGTGCAGACGATCGCCACCTCATCGTTCTCGAAGCTCACGAGCTCCCCGAGGCCGAGCCGCGCGGCCTTCACGCCCGCTTCGGCGCAGCCCACGGCCTGAAGGAACTGGGTGCCCGTCGGACTCGAGGCGGAGGGGATGTTGTACTTGATGTGGCCGAAGTGGGAGGGCATCTGGCGACCGCCGCTGGCCGGATCATCCGCCGCGCCGACGGCCTGCAGCAGCATCTCGTAGGGCGTGACGCCGAGCTCGAGGCAGAGGGCCCGGTCCCGGTAGTAGGTGAAGAACCAGTCGTAACCGGGCCGGGAAGCCATCCCGGCGGCGGTCAGCACCGCCTCGTGACCCGCACCGCTGATCTGGAAGAAGATCTTCTGCTGGCGCTTCATCGCCATCTCGCGATCGTCGATGCAGCGAGATGTGTACATCGTGCGATACATGGAGAGCAGGTCCTCGGGCGTCAGCCCGAACCACTCATCCGGCTCGATCCGTTTCTCCACCTGTTCGACCGGCGTGATCATTCACTTCTCGTCGTCTGTGGATGTTTCCGAGATCCGGCCTACAGGCCGACACCTCCCGGACACGAAGCCGTAAAGCTAAAGAGCGGGTTATCCCGGGACCACCGGAACCCGGCTTGACGTCTCCCGTAGAACCCGTCGCGCCGCGCACGGATCCGGCGCTCTCTGCGTAGCCTTTTCAGCTGCAGGAGTGATGCCATGAACCGATCGAATCGGGCGCGACTCGGGTGGGTCCTGGGCCTGGGAGCGCTCGTGCTGTCCTCTCCCCTTCCTGCTCGGGCCCAGGACGCCGCGGAGGTCATCGGGCATGCCCTCGAGAGGTACGAGGAGCGTGCCGCGGCGATCTCCGGATATGCCGTCGTTCAAGAGTCGATGGGCTACGAGACGATGCTCGAGTTCTCGAAGGAGACGGTGGAGGGTCGACCGGCGTTCGTGCGGACGACTGCAGAGGGCGGGGAGATCGCGGCGTGGGGCAACTTCTACGCCGCGTATCCGACGCTCGCGGAGCGTGCGCGGTTGGACGGAACGACGGCAGTGGACGGTCACGAGACCTATGTGTTGCGCCTCTACGACTTCAGCGGGCTGGACCTGAGTGAAGAGGTAGGCGCCGGCCAGAACGAGGACTTCGCGCCCGAGACGGGAACCTTCTTCATCGACTCGGAGAGCTACCTGCTGCGGAAGGTGGAGATGAACGGCGTGCTCGCGGCGAACGACGCGACCAGCCCGTTCACCTTCGAGATCTCGCTTCGTGACTGGAGGGAGGTCGAGGGCTGGCTGCATCCCTTCGAGATGCAGATGACGGCCACCGGGATTCCTCCCGGCATGACGGACGCCGATCTCCAGGAGACGCTGGCGAGGCTCCGCCGGATGCAGGACGAGATCGCGAGCACGCCGGAGCCCGAGCGCGATGCGCTAGAGCAGATGATCGTCCCCAGGATTCAGGAGCTCGAGAGGATGATCGAGAGCGGGACGTTCGAAGTCCTGGTACGGACCCGCGAGCTGACCGTCTTCTAGCGATCCGGACCGTCTTCTGGCGAATCAGCGAGTGACGTGACTCGCAGGAGGAACCACCGCCGGCCGATTCGATTCCAGCGACTGGTGAAGGTCCGTGACGATCTCCCAAACCTCCTCGCGGGAGATCTTGGCCCCGGGTCCTTCTCGCTCGACACGGTCCAGGGTCGCCCACGCCAACCGCACCGGAAGGGCGGTAAAGGCGACAAGCCCATCCTCCGCACCGGCGCCCTGCAGGGCCAGCGTGTACTCTGACGCCGTTTCCAGATCACGGCGCGCGACCGAGAAGACCTCCGATCGGTCCACGCCGGCCGGGATGTAGGCTCTCCCCTCCCGGACGTCGGCGGCGGAATCCTTGAGGATGTTGACCAGCTGCAGACCCTCCCCGAACGCCCGCGAGCGCTCCCGAAGGAAGGGAGCCGTTTCGGCGAGGGATGACCGACCCAGCAGAAAGAGCTCGGTCAGCATCTCCCCGACGATTCCGGCGACGACGTAACAGTAGTCCCGCAGGTCCTTGAGGCTCTGGAGCTGCAGCCGGCCTTCGTCGTCGGTGTCGGAGACGAAACCCGCCATGCCGAGCGCTGTCCGCACCGTGTGCCGGCACACCAGCGCTCGGGCCTCGGCGTTAAGCCCGGCGTATTCGTCCAGCACGTGGGGCGTGTCCTCCAACAGCTCGCGATAGCCGTCGTCCGATACCGGTGTCTCCGCGGCCCAATAGGCTGCGAGCCGCTTGGCCTCGGAGGCCCAGTGGTCCTTGTGCTCCGCGTCCACCGGCGCATCGGCGCGCTGCAGGAGCCCGCAGAACTGCTCGAGCGCTTCGATTCGGCTCTCTCGCGGCCAGGACGAAGAGTCCTCGAAGGTGTCCGCGATCCGGAACAGGAGGTACGCGATCATGACCTCTCGGCGCGTAGGCTCCGGGAGCAGCGGTATGGAGAGCGCGAAGGTGCGGCTGGTCTTCTCCAGCAAGAGATTCAGGTCGGCCATGGCTCCCGAGTGTAGCCGCCCGCCTGCGGCGCCGTCAAACCATGATCGGCTTCCAGACCGGGGTCTTCTCCGACGCGATCGCCGGCTACCGCAACGCCCTTCGCGGAGTCTCGAGCGCCGGCAAAACCACCAGGGTGCAGATCAGAACCGCCAGCATTCCGATGGTCAGAAGGCGACCCATGCTGGCCGTTCCGGGATGGCTCGAGAAGGCCAGGTTGCCAAAGCTGAAGATCGTCGTGAGGGACGCGTACAGCACCGCACGCGCCGTGCTGGTCTCCAGGAGATCGCGGTCCGGGGCGGTGCCCGCACGGCGCCGATGCACCATGTGGATCCCGTTGTCCACGCCGACGCCCAGAAGGAGGGGCAGAGCGATCACGTTCGCGTAGTTGAAGGGGATGCCGAAAACCACGGTCGCCGCGCCGGTCATCGCGCCCGCCAGGAGCAGCGGGATCATGACGCGCGACGCGTCCGGCACGTTTCGCAGGGCCAGCAGCAGGAGCAGGAGCGTCGCGACCGCGGCACCGATCAAGGCTCGCCGAAACGCCGCCACGACCGCCTCGCCGGCCGAGACGTTGATGACCGGCTCACCTGTCGCGCGCGGCGCTATCGTGCGCACCTCCGCCACGAAGGCCCGAAGCGCCTCCTCGTCGCCCAGATCTGCACGCGGGATGACCTCCACGCGTCGAGTCCCGTCCGCGGCGGCCCACCTCCGGACCAGCTCCTCGGGTAGATCTCCCTCGGAGATGGAGCTCGCGGCCAGGGAGGTACGCAGATCGGCCAGGCTTCGGCCCAGGCCTCCGACCAGGCTCTCCTCCACGCGCTCGATAGCCCGCTCCTGCCGTTGCGGCGGCAGATCGTCCATCCGCCGCTGCCAGCTCCGGATCTGGAAGTTGACGAAGCGGCCGAGGTCGATTTCGTCCGGTTCGAGCTCCAGCCCGCGGACGCTCCGCCGAAAGCGCTCCACCTCGGCCATAAGCTCAGAGGGCCCCGGCCCCGGCCCATCCGAGTCTGGCGGAAGATCGGCCGTCTCCGAGGCGCCGGCCGCCGCCGGGGCAGGGCCTACGGCACGGGCGATCCTCTCGATTACGGCGAGCTTCGCCTCCTGACCTCCGGGCACGAAGTCCTCGAGCGAGATCGCCGCCTCGACGCTCTCCAGCCGCTCCAGCCCATCGGCGACCTCCTCCGCCTCCCCGCGATCCGCCGCGAGAACGGAGATCGTCATGGGCTTGGCGGTGCTGTCGCGGAGAAGCTCGAGGAAGGTCGCCGTCGACTCGCCTTCCGGATCCCGCAGGGCGAGCGGATCCAGGTCGAAGCGGGCTCGCGGGAGAAGAGCCGCGGAGGCGAGGGCCACGATGGCCGCGCCGACGAGCACCGCCGTGCGATACCTCGTCACTCCACTCGCCAGCTCCCGCGGAAGGACGCCGCCGACCAGAGGCGCTTCGCCGGGCGTCGGTCGGAATGGTATCAGGCTGAACAGAGCCGGAAGCAGCGTGATCGTGGTCGCGAAGCTGATCAACATGCCCGCCCCACCGATGAGGCCGAGCTCCGATACGCCCTCGAAGTCCGTCGGAACGAAGGCGAAGAAGCACGCGGCGGTCGTGACGGCGCTCAGAAGGAGCGATGCCCCCACATCCCCCGCAGTGTGCTGGAGGGCGTCCTGGTTGGCCTCCCCCCGTGTTCGCAGCTCCCGATACCTCAGACTGTAGTGGATCGCGTAGTCGATGCCGAGGCCGATATACAGGACCGCGAACGCCATGCTGATCAGGTTCAAATGGCCGACGGCGATAGCGGCGAAGGCCGCCGTCAGCACGAGCCCGACCAGCAGGGTGATCAGGGCTGCCGAGATGAGCCGGGCGGAACGCAGGCCCGCGTACAGGATCAGACCGACCATGATCAGCGCCAGCCCACCGGCCGTCTTCATGCCGCCGGCGGCACTGCGCAGCTCCTCCTCGGACATCGGGACGAAACCGGTGAATCGCACGCCCACGCCATCCTTCGCCGTCAGCCCGAGGCTGTCCGCCACGGTCCGTATCCGCGTGAGCGCAGGCTCGCCGGGAAAGAGGAGATCGAAGTCCAGGTGCGGCAGGATCTCCAGGTAACGCCGAAGCTCCTCGGGCGACGTCTGATGGCCGCTCATCAGGTCACGCCAGGGGAGCGGCTGCACGCGGTCGACCAGCGAGCTCTCGAACGCCAGACCGACCGCACCCAGCAGCTCGACGGCGCTCCCCGAGCCGTCCGCATCCGCCCTTTCCGACGAGTCGGCTTCCGCCTGCTCGGCGGCCTCACCCGAGCCGCCTCTGGCGGCGATCAGCATGCTGTCCAGAACGGTCAAGAAGCGACTCAGGTCGGGATCACGCTCCAGGCCGGGCAGCCAGGGCTCGGCTTCCTCCAGGCCGTCCGCGAGGTCCTGGAGCGGCTCCAGGTCGGCGTACAGGAGGGCGTTCCGCTCGAAGAACTCGCCGCCGCCCGTCAGATGGACATCCCGGAAGAGGTCCGGCTCGGCCCGAAGATGGGCCCCCAGCCTGCGTTGCGCCTCGGCCGCTAGATCCGCGGTAGCACCACGGATGACGACGACGATGTTGTCGGCGTAGTGGGGGAAGAGACGCTTGTGGCGCTCGTTCTCGACGCGCCACGGCAGATCGGCGGAGAGCATGTCCACGGTGTTTGTGTCGATGCCGAGCCGCTGGGTGGTCAGGTAGGCGGAGCCGGCGGCGGCAGCGGCGGAGAGAAGCACGACGAGCCACGGAACGCGGCCGACCAACCTCGTCCACGATGCGAGAAGGCCGCCCACGCCGGCCCGGCGGCCGTTTCGAGAACCGGCAGAGCCGCTCACTCCGCGATCAGGCTACGGCGGGTACGACCGTTCCGCCGACCTCCTCGCTGATCAGGGCCCTGGCCAGAGCCCCTTCCCGTGTCCCATCACCGATCCAGGAGCGGACACCCCGCCCGGCCAGGGCGAGGGCCGTGTCCAGGCGGTGGGTCATGCCTCCGGTCACGTCGGTCGCCGCGGAGCCGCCGACGGCGTCCCTGAGCCGATCGCCCATGGAGGTGGACACCCGGCTCACCGTGACCCCCTCCGCATCGTAGATGCCGTCGGTCTCGCCGAGCCAGATCGCGCGCTCGACGGCCCAGCCGTAATCCGGCAGCGACTCGGCCAGGCGGGCGAGAACGGTCTCGGTCGAGAGGATCGCAGCGCCCCGCTCGCGGTCCAACACGACATCTCCGTACGTCACCGGAAGGAGCGATCCCGAGAGGGCGAGGGCGAAGGGTTCGGTTTGGAAGGAGTGGATGCGAGCCGCGGAGGCGGCCGCTGCGCTGCTGGGCGCGATCGAGAACGCGGGCAGGTCCGCCTCGCGAAGCGCGGCCATCACGAGCGCGTGCAGCTCGGCGGCCTTTCGCTGGACGTGAGGCGCCCCGCGAGCGATCCGTGCGAGGCCTTCGCTCGAACCGTTCGACGCTCCACCGGAGAGGCCGTCCCCCAGCAGGCCGAAATCGTGCGCGGCCGCGTGACCGAACGAGCCGCTGCCGTGCCCGAGCACCAAACCGCCCTCCAGCCCCTGCCAGGCTTCCGCGATCTCTCGGGCCAGCCGGTCGATCACATCGGGACGCGGCGTGTCGGGCCGGTCCTTCCGTGTGATCAGGCTCCCGCCGAGCTTCACCAGAACGACCGGCCTCATGGAACCGGCCTCACAGGCCTCATAGAACCGGCTTCACAGCAGGTGATCCTCGCACAACCTCGGGCCGGATCCCACCCCATCGCGGATGATGCGCTGCACCGACGCCAATTCCGTCAGACGCTCCGCCACCTGAGCCTCGTCGACGGGCCGGCAGATGACGTGCACGTTCGGCCCGGCATCCATGGTCGAGTAGGCCTCCACACCCTCCAGGCGGAGGTTTCGGACGGCCTCCAGCGTCTCGATCGTGCCCGGGGCCCAGTAGAAGATCGGCGGGATCGCGGACATGGCCACGAGATGGAGGTCGATGCCCTCCTCCTCCACGACGGGGCCGAGGAGGTGGAAGTCGCGGCCCTCGATCGCCCGTCGCACGGCGTCGAGCCGCCCGGGCAGCAGGGCGAGCCGTTCGCGGAAGTAGGGGCTGGATCTCACCCGGCGGTGACCCTCGAGCGAGGAGACGGACTTCGGCTCCGTTGCCACGACCGCGACCACGTCTCGAAGCTCCCAATCCTCGGCGGACGCCAGCGGACGTGCGTACACATCCCCCTCGTGAGGCCCACCGGGAAGCTCGACGTACCCACCCAGCACGGAGCGCGCCGCCGAGCCCGACCCGCTACGGCGCGCCAGGACCGACAGCTCGTCCCCGGACGGGTGGAGCCCCAACGCCCGGGTCGTGGCGAGCGTGAGGGCGGCGAAGCCGGAAGCCGAGGATGCCATGCCCGCCGCGGCCGGGAAGCTGTTCTTCGTCGCTACCCGGAAGGAAACGTCGTCGTCCACCAGGCAGCGTAGACGATCCAGATGGTCCAGAACGCGGCGTGCGAAGGCTTCGGGCGCGGGCTGAATACCTTCCGATTCGGCCAGAAACACCTCGTCCGCCGAGCCGGGATCGTCGGACTCGGCCGGGCGTGTCTCGACGGTGCACGTGCTGACGCACCGGTCGAGAGTCATCGATACGGAGGTGTTGAGGGGAACCCCCCGCTCGAGATCGTGCGCGCCCCAGTACTTGATGAACGCGATGTTCGCGGGCGCTTCCGCCGTGGCCCGTCCGGTCACGCGACCTCCAATCGCAGTCCGGGAGCTCCGAGACCCACATCGTACCGGCGCAGGCTCCGGAGAAACGCCCAGCCGTCCAGAGTCGAAGGCTCCGGATGGAAGACGAGGATGCACCCGGCGCCGGCGGGTGTGGACTCCAGAGAGCCGGCTCCCGAGATCTTCGCGGCGCCTCCCTCGGCCTCGATCTTCCGAATGAGCTCTCGAACCTCGGCGGGAACGACGCCCAGTTCCTCCAGTCCGCGCTCGTACTTACGGATGCAGGCGATCACCGCGGCCGGCTCGGGCTCGCTCTCGGCAAGCTCGGACCGAAACGTTCGGGTCGTTTCGCCCATCTGCTCGAGCAGCGGCCGATAGCTCTCGGGTTCCTCCTCCACGCGCTCGCGCACCGCCTCGACGACCGTACCCGTCGATTCGGCCGGCGACCCGGTGTCGAACACGCGAAACGCCGCCAGCAGCTTCGAGCGATCCAGCGCGCGGCTGAACTGCAGCTCCCCTCTCGCGTCCGGTTCCGCCCAGACCATCCCGCCTTGCAGGACCGTGGATCCGTCGACACCCGAGGGAAACCCGTGCTGTCGCCTTTCGACCTCGAGAGCGATCCGCTCGATGTCGTCGTCGTGGGCAGGGGGGCCGCAGGCGGCGAGGGTACCGGCGACGACGCCGACGGCCAGCGCGGCCGAGCTGCCCATGCCGCGGCCAAGCGGAATCCGCGACTCCACCTCGAGCGTCAGCGATGGAGGATCGGTCGAAGGGATGATCCCGGGCTCCTTCAACAGGTAGGCGATGGCTTCGCCGAGCGCGACTTTGATGAGGTGGGCGGGGTCATCGTCGCTCACGCCCTCGAAGCCCTCCGCGGTGGGCGCGTCGGCATAGCGCTCCCACCGTTCCCGCACCGATTCGGCGTAGGAAGCCAGGTCGGCCCATGTCGAATGGAGCTCCAGCGCCTGAAGGGTGCCGCCCGCACGTTCGGTCGCGCGGATGGTCACGGACCCGCCGTCCGTCGGCCGCGGCCTCTGGGTCACCGCGGCCACGAGGCGAAGATCCACGGCTGTGACGAGCGCCGGGTGACCATACACGACCGCGTGCTCCCCCATGAGAATCAACTTCCCCGGTACCGAGGCCCGAACGGTCGTCAACATCGTGGCAAACCGCTACAAGCACAGAGCGGGCGACTGCCGCCGCCCGCTCCCTGATCGTCCAAGAGCCCCGGAAGCGACCGGGGCGCTATCAGCCTCTGCCGGACCGACCGTCTGGGGGTGCATTTCCGCGGCCGAGTTTTTCATGCGCGCTGGCCAGATCCTGGGAGGTGAACGCCGCCATCAGCGACAATTCCCCCGCCAGGACCGTGGCTCCGAAGATCTCCGCCAGGCGAAGAGCGGCTCTGCCGGGCTGACTCGGGTCCGCCTGGATGCCCAGCATCTCGAGAGCCTGCCTCTGCGTGTCCAGCTCCGTTCCGCCGCCGACGCAGCCGACCGGCACGGCGGGCATGTAGACGGAGGCGTATACAGCTTCAGGACCGAACGCCTCGATGCAGGTGATACCCATCGAACCTTCCACGACGTGCGCCGGGTCCTGTCCGGTCGCGATGAAGAGGGCGGCCAGCAGGTTGGCGTAGTGCGCGTTGAAGCCCACGGCGCCCGCGGCGATCGAGCCGAGGAGGTTCTTCCGGTACTGAACCTCGACGAGGTTCCGTGCCGTCGTCTTGAGAATCCTGCGCAGCACGGCGGCCTCGAGGATGACCTCCGCGAAGATCCGCTTGCCCCGCCCTTCGTGGAAGTTGATCGCCGCCGGCTTCTTGTCGACGCAGTAGTTGCCCGACAGGGCCACGCAATCGACTCCGGTCTCGGGCTCGATGAGCTCCCGGACGATCCGGTCGCAGGCGATCGTCGCCATGTTCATCCCCATGGCGTCGCCGGAGGCGAAGCGGAAGCGCAGCAGCACCGTCGTGCCGAAGCTCTTGGGCCGAATGTCGAGCAGCTTCAGGTGGCGGCTCGTCTTCTCGGCGATACCGCGGATCTCGTCCATCCGCTCCTCGACCCACCCTACGAACTTGCGGGTGGCATCGAGTCCGGCGGTCCGGAAGACGGGCGCCCGCGTCATGCCGACGTCCTCCACGTGAACCCGGGCCCCACCCGCGGCGCGGATCGCCGAGCAGCCCCGGTTGGTGCTGGCCACCAGCGCGGCCTCCGTCGTGGCGAGCGGCACATAGACTTCCTCATCCAGATGCTCGCCTCGCACGTGGAGCGGTCCCACGATGCCCATCGGGACCTGAGCCACACCGATGAAGTTCTCGCAGTTTCGGAGCGCGGCCCGGCTCGAGTCGAGCGAGAAGTGCCCGATGTCCTCCAGACCGGCACCGGTCAGCTGCTCGAGGGCCTGCCGTCTGATCTCTGCCTGAACATCCGGAGAAAGATCGCGCGGAAGCTCGTGAAAGCCGATCTCCCCCGCGACGAGCGCCTGGACCAGTTGGTCCCGCGTCGGGGCCGCAGAAGTCTTGGACGCCTTTGAGGCTACGGTGGATGCTTTGCTCATGTTCTGGACCTTTTAACCAGGTCGACGCGCCGAAGCTCGTCGATCGTACGTGTCCCCACACATAACATCGCGATCCTGAGTTCCCCCACGATCCGCCCGACCCCTTCGATCACCGCCTCGGCCGACACCGTGGCGGGCTTCAACAATGGGTAGGCCGTGCCCACCAGGTGCGCGCCGAGGGCGATCGCCTTCGCCGCGTCCAGCCCGCTTCTGATCCCACCGCTGCCGATCACGGTAACGCCCGGGACCGCGGCCACTTCCTGGATCGAGACAGGCGTCGGAACGCCCCAATCGACAAATAGCTCGCCGATCTCGACGTCATCGGCGCGACGAGCCTCTATGCGAGCCCAGCTCGTTCCACCCAACCCGGCGGTGTCGATGATTCGGATCCCCTGCTCCGCCAACGCACGCGCCGCACCACCTGAGATCCCGCAGCCGATCTCCTTGGCGATCACCGGAACCTCGAGCTCCCGGGCGATTCCGCCCAGTTTCGGCAACAGGCCACTGAAATCCGTGTCGCCCTCGGGCTGAATCGCCTCCTGCAGCACATTTAGATGGAACGCCAGCGCGTCCGCGTCAATCATCTCGACGGCGGCCCGGCATTCCGCGATTCCGTACCCGTAATTGAGCTGAACGGCCCCGAGGTTCGCCAGGAGAGGAATCGATGGCGCGAGATCCCGCACCTGGAAGCTCGCCGCCTGGAGCGGATCCTCGATCGCCTTGCGCTGCGAGCCAACGCCGAGGGCGATGCGCTGAGCCTCGGCCGCCCGAGCCAGGTTCCGGTTGATCTGGCCCGCCGCTTCCGTGCCACCGGTCATGCAGGAGACCAGCAGGGGCGCCTCGATCCGCTTTCCGAGAAACTCGACCGAGAGGTCGATATCGTCCAAGGCGATCTCGGGCAGCGCGTTGTGCTCGAAGGCATAGTCGTCGAAAAAGCTGCCTCCTGCCTGGTTTTTCGCGTCCAGCGCCAGGCGGATGTGCTCGGCCTTCCGGTCGCGCTCGATCGCCATCGCGGTGTCCCGGTCGCTCATCGGTCCCGGTGCCCCGAATACTCGATCAAGCCCTCCAGGAACCCATGATCTCCGGATCTCAGCGGCGCCTCCTCCAGCGCCGACCGGGCATCCTCGAGACGCTCCTCGATCATCTCGGAGACGGCCTCGAGCCCGCCGGATTCGAGGATGATCTCTCTCGCGCGACTCGCCTCCTCTTCTCCCAGATCCGGCCGTCCGAGCATCGCGCGAAGCTCCTTCGCCTCGTCTGCCTCGGCGAGCCCCAGCGTCCGGTGGATGAGGAAGGTGTACTTGCCCTCGATCAGATCGGACGCCACCGGCTTGCCGACCGCATCGGCATCGCCGAAGGTGCCGAGTACATCATCCTGCAGCTGGAAGACCTCGCCCACGGCCCGGCCGTAGCGGGCCAGCGCCGCCAGCGCTCCCGGCGGAGCTCCGGCCAGTAGCGCCCCGAGCTCTATCGGACGCTCGACCGAGTACCGGCCCGACTTGAGGCGGAGTGCCCGAAGCAGCTGATCCTCGGTCGGATCGGCTTCGTATGGAAGCAGCATCTCGAGGTACTGGCCGCGGATCACCTCCTCGCACATTCCCGAGAACGCCGTGTCGAGAGCACGCCCGTTCGCAGATTCCTCTCCGAGCGAGGAGCGGGCCGAAGCGTACAGCTCCGCGGCCCACGTGTGTGCGAGATCACCAACCAGTATCGCCACCGACCGCCCGAAGTCGGCGGCGTCGCCCGCCCGGCCGCGAGCCTGGTGGATCTCCCGGAAGCGTGCGTGCGCGGAGGGCTGCCCTCTGCGCATCTCGCTGTGATCCATGATGTCGTCGTGAATGAGCAGATAGGTGTGGAGCAGCTCCGAGCTCATGGCGAGCGGCAGCACCGCCTCGTCGGATTCTCCGCCACACGCGCGGTACGTCTCGTAGACGAGTGCCGGCCTGAGGCGCTTGCCGCCGCCGGTGACGAGACGCCGCACCTCCTCGACGAGCTCGCGGCTCTCCGGCTCGTCCGACACCTCGCGGAGCTTCCGGTCGAAGAAATCGGCCAGCTCGTTCTCCAGACGGTCGCGGAACTCGCCGAGCCGGAGAAGAAAGCCGGAGACGGCCGAGCCGCGCTCGGCCTCGATCGTCCCGGTGGGGGCCATCAGCTCGCCACCCGCGTTGGCACGCCACCCGAGACGGCAAGATAGCCGGCCACGGCCTCCGCCAGAGCCCGGCCACAAAGGTCGATCCGGCTCCTCATCCGCAGAAGGTCGGGTATGACTCGCGGATGGCGTGCGGCGTGACGCAGGATGGCTGGCCGCTGGATCTCCCCTCCCGGCCCGGAGCAGTCGTGAAGGAAACCCGGAAGGGTCTCGGAGGCCGTGTCGAGAACCGCCCGAATGACGACCCACGGAACCTCGGCCTCCTCGGCCGCCGCGACGAAGTAGGCGGATTCCAGATCGAGCACACCCAGGTCCTCCGACGGAACGAAGCTCTCCCGCACGCGGCGCTTCTCATCCGATGTCAGGACAAGATCATCGGCTGTGACGACCGTGCCGAGCCTCGCTCCGGCGGCCCGAGCGGCCGAGTCCGATGCCTCCTGCGCCTCGCGGCGCGACCCATCGGTCGAGATGACCTGACGCGCCATGATGAGATCCGCCGGCCCGAGCTCCGGGCTGAGACCGCCGGCCGAGCCGACGGCAAGCAACCGGCTCACCGGCACGGCCTCCAGCATAGCCCGCACACCGTGTCGAGCGCGTGCCGCTCCATCTCCCGTGACGAGAACCGCCAGCGGCTCATCGCCGAGAAAGCCCAGCGTTAGGCTGAGCCAACCACCCGCGGCTTCCTCCGCCACTGGACCCTTGGTCCGGCTCGTCAGCCGACCAACCAAAGGAGCTATCTCCTCCGGTATCGCGGCCACGACGGCCGTGTTGGGGCCACCCGAGATGGCTGCTACCCGGCGAGATTCCATTTCACCATCCGCGCCATGTCACGCGGTTTCCTCCGCAGCTCGATGACTGCGGACGCCTCGAAGCCCGAATGCATCTTGCAGTTCGTGCACAGCGGGTCGGATCGGGATTCCCAGTAGCTCCAATCCGTACCGTTCCAGAACTCGTCCCAGTCGAACGTGTTCGTCTTCTGTATCAGGTAGCAGGGACCCTTCCACCCGTTCGGGGTGAAGGTCACGGTGCTCCAGGGAGAGCACGCGTAGTCCCGCGAGCCGGCCGCGAACTCCAGGAACATCGGAGTGGAGGTGAACTTGTAGCGATCCGAGAGCTCGAGGACGCGCTTGAACTTCCGCTCGATGTCCTGACCGGTCAGGAAGATGCTCTCCTCGACGGACTCGTACTGATAGCCGGGCGAGATGAGCATCCCATCGACATCCACGTCACGCGTGAGGAACTCGCACAGCTCTTCCACCTCCGCGATGTCAGTCTCCTTGTAGACAGTCGTGTTGGTGATCACGTGATAGCCGAGGCGCTTGGCCTCCCTCATCATCGCGACCGCCTTGTCGAACACGCCCCCGCGGTCGACGACGTAGTCGTGCGTCTCGCGCATCCCGTCGAGGTGGACGTTGATCGTGAGTCGCTTATGGGGCTCGATCTTGCCGAACACTCGCTTGTCGAGCAGCAGCGCGTTGGTGCAAAGATAGATGTGCTTCCTGCGGGCGATGATCCCGTCGATGAGCTCGTTGAGCTCCGGGTAGACCGTAGGCTCTCCTCCGCACAACGACACCGCTCCCGCCCCGCAGTCATCCAGCGCCTTGAGACAGACATCCACCGGCAGGCGGTCCTTGAGATCCCCGGTGTGCCGCTCCACGGAGCAGCCGAGACAGGCCAGATTACAGGTCCAGAGGGGCTCGAGCATCATCACGAACGGAAAACGCTTGTTGCCCTGCAGGGCGTTCTTCACCTGCAGCCGGACCATGTCGGTGGTGATATGGAGGGGAAATCGCATCTCAGTTATCTATCGCCTGACGGTAGGTGGCGAGGGCGAGCAGCGGGAAGTAGTCGTCGTATAGGTGATACTTCAGATAGAACACCTTCGGGAAGCCGGTGCCGGTCCAATGCTCATCGTCCCAGGACCCGTCCTCGAGCTGCATGCGTCTGAGAAAATCCACGCCGCGGCAGACCTCATCGGACGTGTAGTCGCCCGTCGCGAACAGCCCCAGTAGCGCCCAGGAGGTCTGAGCGGCCGTGCTGTCACCGATGCCCTTCAGCGCCGGTTCTTCGTATGAGCGTAGCGTCTCGCCCCACCCGCCATCCTCGTTCTGACGAGACCGCAGCCAGCGAACAGCCCTTTGGTAGCGCTCCTGCCGCATGTCCACGCCGAACCGGCTGAGGCCGTCCAGGGCCAGCCAGGTCCCGTAGATGTAGTTGCAGCCCCAGCGGCCGTACCACGTGCCGTCCTCGCATTGGCGCGAATCGAGAAACGCGATGGCCCGCTGAACCGCACGGTCATTCGGATCGAAGCCCTCGAGCGAGAGCGTCTCGAGCACGCGACCCGTGATGTCCTCCCAGCTCGGATCGATCATCGCGTTGTGATCGGCGAACGGGATGAGCTTCAGTAGCTCCTTGTCGCAGCCGCGGTCGAAGGCCGCCCACCCGCCGTCGGGGTTTTGCATCGAGAGCAGCCATCTAAGAGCCCGATGCCGTGCCGCGTCGACCCGCTCTCCGAGCTCGGGGTCGGTGATCCGCATCCGGCCGAGGGCGGTGAGCACCATCGCCGTGTCGTCGCAATCGGGGTAAAACTCGTTCGCGTACTCGAAGTACCAGCCGCTGACCTCGCGATGGCCGTTCTTCCGATGCCGGTCCCCTGGATGTCTGACCTCTTTCGTGAGCAACCACTCCGCCGCTCGCCGTAGCGCCTCGTGGTCCGGGTCGAGGCCGGTCGCCGCGAGGATCCGGGCCGCCTGGGCCGTGTCCCACACCGGCGAGAGCGCGGGCTGGATCTTCAGCGCGTCCCCGAGGTCGACCTCCAGCTTCTCGAGCGCCCGCAGCTGACTCTCGATGGCCGGATCGTCCAGCGAATAGCCGAGACAGCGGAAGGCGAACACGGTGTTGACGATAGCGGGAAAGATCGCTCCCAGACCGTCGCTCATGGCGAGCCGCCTTCGGGTCCACTCCTCGGCGACGCGCAGCGCCTTGCGACGGAGAACCCTGAAGCGCCCCCGCTCCAGCAGCTTGATCCCCTGATCCGCACGGTGGAAGAGGTAGTGCCACCCTCTCGTCCACGGGCCTTCGCCGTTCGCCGTCGCTCGAGCCGCCTTCGCGGGCAGAAACAGCTCGGGGATGTTCGCATGATCGGGAACCGGACACTGCGGCTTGTACGCCCAGATAATCGACAGCGGGACGAAGATGCCGCGCGACCAGGAGGACATCTCGTTCAGGTTGAAGTAGAACCACCCCGGCAGAAGCAACATCTCGGGGACAGATAGATCTGGGTGTAGGTGTTGGTGGCCTCGATGCCCCCGAGGCGCAGGATCACCTGCCGCGCCTTGGCCATGTGCGGCGCGTCGGGGTCATCTCCGAGGAGCTTCAGGACGAAGTACGCTTTGACGGATGCGCTCACCTCCGGCGGGCCGCCGTGGTAGATCGCCCAACCTCCATCGGGCAGCTGCAGGCGTCGGATGCGGCGCGCCATCTTCTGAACGCGCTCCTCCTCCGTCCTTCCCAGGAAGTGGAGCAGGAGGATGTACTCCGACTCGAGCACGCTGTCCGCCTCGAGCTCGCCCCTCCAGTGCCCGTCCTCGAGCTGGAGCCCTAAGAGGTTCTCTCGCGCCAGATGGATCGCCCGATCCAGTTGTTCGGCCGAAATCCGTGCGCTCGAGGCACCCTTTTCGTCCCGGGGCTCCTGTGTGGCTACCTGCATAGACGTATTCGTGTTCTGGATGTCATGTCGAGAATGCACGAGGTTCCCGGGATGCCGGCCACTGGATCCGCATCCCAGCGTGCCGGCGGCTCTTCGCCTCTATACCAAATGCTGTCTATCCCTACCTATCCCCAATTCGGCCGCCGAATCTAATCGGGCCACCCGCAACGGTACAGACCGGGAACGCGCACGGAACTGGACTGCCCGCTGCGCCCCTCGGGGTTGCAGATTTAGGGCAAGCTAAATAAATATTTAGAGAGCCCTAAACAATTGGGACCGTCAGCTTGATTCGACAGGCGGCGCCAATTTACCGCGTTGGCGGCAGCCGTGCACAGCCGGGAGGTTCCGGAAGAGCTTGAAAAGACCGGACGGTGAGAACGGCAAGATGAGCGAATCACGAGCGACGGAGAGGATCGCCGTCCGATTCGTTGCGCCAGAATCGCCGCGCGCGTGGCTGCAGCTGATCCTGTTCTCCCATTCGGGTCTCTTTTGTCTCTTATGTCTCTTATGTCTCCCGACCGGTTCGCTCCAGGCCCAGTCCGTACGGCAGGATCAGCCGGATCCATGGGCGGATGCCCTCATCACGGACCGCCCGGACTTTACGGAGAGCCCGACCAGCGTGGCACCAGGCCGTGTTCAGCTCGAGGGCGGCTATACCTTCTCGAGGCTCGAGGGCGAGAAGAGCCACACCGTCGGCGAGCTGCTGGCTCGGATCGGCGCCGTCGACCGCCTCGAGTTCCGGCTTGGCATCAACTCCTTCGTCTTCCGCAGCGAGCCGGATTCCGAGGACGTTCCGGCAGGCCAGAATCGCTCCATACGTGGCTTGGAGGACCTCACGCTCGGACTGAAGGTGGAGATACTCCGGCCCCCGGCCTCGAAGCCCGGCCTGCCGCAGCTCGGGATTCTTGCCGGAACCAGCGTTCCGACCGGACGTTCAGAGACCGGGTCGGTGGGTCCGCAACCTGGGGCCATCCTGGCGGCTGGGTGGGAGCTCACCGACTGGCTCTCGGCGGGGATGAACGTCGGTTACGCATACGCGGAGGACGCCGAAGAGCGTTTCGACGAGCTATCTGGTAGCGTGGCACTCGGCTTCGGGCTGACGCAGAGGCTCGGCGCCTTCGCCGAGTGGTACGGCATCTTCCCCTTCCCATCGGATCGAGACGACGAGAACAACGCCAACGCCGGGATCACCTACCTGCTCAGCCCTGGCTTTCAGTTTGATGCCCGCGTGGGAATCGGCGTCGGTGGGCCCCGGCCGAATTTCTTCGTCGGCGCCGGTGCCGCCTGGAGGATCTAGCCCTCGGCGGGCAGACGACCCTCCCGCGAGGGCGGCGCGGCACGCAGATTCCTGGGATCGAGAGTCAACCCTCAGCAAGCCGCCGGAGGTCGGGATCGATGATCCAGGCTCGAACCATACTTCAGCTCTTTCAGCACGCCTCCATCGCAACGGTCGCCTTCGGGCTCCTCATGGCCGGCGACGGGCGCGCCCAAACGGCCGAGGTGACGGGCACTCTGGTCGTGGTCAATAAGAGGGCCGGCACCGCGACGATCGCCGATGTGGGGTCCGGGGAGACCCTCGCGACGCTGCCCACCGGTAACGGGCCACACGAGGTGGCGATCACGAGGGACGGCAGCCGGGCCGTGGTCACCGACTACGGCGGCCAGACCGGGGGCAACAGCCTGACCGTGATCGACGTCCCGGGGCTTCGCGTCGAGAAGACGATCGAGCTCGGCCGCTATAGCCGGCCCCACGGCATCGCCTTCCTTCCCGGCGACAGCCTTGTGGCCGTCACGTCGGAGGACACCCGAACCGTGGTGGTCGTCCGCCTGTCGGGCGGCACGATCGTGGGCGCCGTGTCGACCGAGGCGGGCGGGTCCCACATGCTCGCCCTCGTCGCGAGCGGGGAACGGGTCTACACCGGCAACATCAGCGATGACAACGTCTCGGAGCTCTCGCTCGCCGACGGCGAACATACGCAGACCTTCGAGGCCCCGACGCAGCCGGAGGCGATCGGCGTAACGCCGGACGGAAGCGAAGTCTGGGTGGGCAGCAACGACCGAGGCACGGTCAGCGTGATCGACGTGGCGACCGGGAGCCTCGAGGAGGCGTTGGACGGGTTCGGTTGGCCCTACCGGATCCTCCCCACCCCGGATTCGCGCCTCGTCCTCATCCCCGACCTCAGGCGGGACGAGCTTCGGGTCGTAGACCGTTCATCCAGACAGGTGCTGGCCACGATCTCGCTCCCCGGCTCCGGCCCGCAGGGTATCACTCTCTCCGATGACGGGCAGACGGCCTTTCAGTCGCTGAGCCAGCTGGGCCGCGTCGCGATCATCGACCTGGAGGGGATGGAGATCATCGGGTACGTGGAGGTCGGCGACCGGCCGGACGGCGTGGCGTACACTTCGAGGATCGTGAAGCGATGAAGAGCGGAAAGTGTCCCAATTGCGGGTTCGTGGAGACGTACGTAGACGACGCCAAGGCGAAGGCGCACGTCGCCAAGAAGTGGCCGCTCGCCCTATCGTCATCGAACCTGCACCGAGACCAGCAACGACGGGGGGATGATTGATGGCGTTGAGCGACCGACACGAAGTTGCGGCGGCCGGCGTGCGAGTGGAGCTGTCCAGGGCCCTCCTGTGGCGGGTCACCCTGGCGGTGGCCGCCGTCGATCTCCTCCTTCTCCTCGGTACGTCTCTCTTCTGGACGATCCCATGGGCGTGGAGAGCCCGTAACTGGGTCGTCGAGTTCTTGGTGATCGAGTCCAATCTGGACATCGAGAACAACGTGGCTACCTGGGTCTCATCCGCCACGCTCCTGCTAGTTGCCGTCGCAGCCGTCATCTGCGCGGCCGCTGTTCTTCAGCGGCTTGGACGAGAGGCGCGACCCGCCGCGGCCGGCTGGATCGGCATGGCCTTTCTCTTCGCGCTCCTCTCATTCGACGAGCTCGGATCCATGCACGAACGGCTCTCCTGGCTTTGGCTGGCAGCGCCGATGCTGATCTACGGGGTCGGACTGGCAGCTCTCGCACTCCACATCAAGCGCAACAGCACTGCGGCCTTCTGGGTGGCGAGTCTCGGTTTCCTGCTCTACGTGAGCGTTCCCGTGCAGGAGGAACTATCAGCTGTTCTCAGGAGCGCGGCCGGGTGGGACGAGTGGGTCCGGCCGGCCTGGCACACGGTTTTGGAGGAAGGCGCAGAGCTGTACGCGACGCTCTGCTTCTTCGTCGCGTTCGGCCTCTACGCCCTCGCGTTGGGCCGAGACCCGACCATCCCCGGACGGAGCCAAACGGCGTCCGTTTGGCTTCCGCGAAGACACGTTCGCACTGGGATTCTCGTGGCCTTTGCAGTGCTCGCGGCGGGGACGGCCTTCTTCGAGTTTTTGGCGCCGGAGAGCTTTACGCGCGCGGAGATCCTGTCGTTGCCCTGGGCCATTCGAGGAATACCCGTCAACTGGTTCGGAGCGGCCTCCGCTCTTCTCGCGGCCCTCGTCGGCATCCAGGCGTGGCGTACCGAACTCGGAGCGCCGGCGGGGGCAAGGCGGCTCAACGGCGCTTGGATACTTCTCGCCACATCCGTCTGCTGCCTACTTCTCTCGGCCGCTCACGGGGCTGATCTCTTCTTCTCCAACATGCTGCAGCCGGGCAGCCCTCGCGTCCAATACGCCATTCGTGTGGCAGCTGTCCTTACCGTGGCCTCGTTGGGAGCGCTGCTCTTCTTCCGCGAGCGCGGCCTGGAGGGCGCGGCCAGAATCGGTTTTCTCGTCTGGCCTGCGCTTCTCGGGATCGCACTGCTCGCCAATCCGATTGGCGCGTCGGTGCTGCTGGTGATCGGCTACGGCAGCCTCGTACTCAGCCTCCTGCCACTCTTGTGGAGTAGAACCGGTCCACCCAACGCGGGTAGTCTCGGGAGTCAGTTGCCAACCTCCAACGACGATTAGTAGTTGGAGGCGACCTCGGGGCCGTAGCTCAGCTGGGAGAGCACCTGCTCTGCAAGCGAGCCAGAGATCCGCCCATTTCCGGCAAATACCCGTAGTTTAGCGGCGTTTTACGGATCAGCCCCGGAGACTGAAATGTGGCTTTCGGGGTTCCCCCGTACCCTAACAGTCCCAGCAACAGCCCCAGCCAAATGGTGTGCTTGAACCGAGGTTGCTGAGGTCGTTCTCGTTCGTGTCGATCGTGGGTGGGTGCCTCATGGATTCGTCGATGAGCAGCTGCGGGGACCCTGCCGGGAATGGGTGCACATCCATCGATTCCGAGAGGATGGGAGCGGCGCCTCCCGCATCGAGGACAACGTGCTGTTTCGTCTGCCCCCGAAACCGCTCGGAGAGGTCGCGTTTCCGCTCGTGAGTGCTCAGCTGCGACGGATCTTCCGCTACCGCCAGAAGCGAATCCGCCAGCTGCTGCAAGGCTAGACGTTATGC
>JBDGZR010000009.1:0-30467 GCA_039588495.1 Gemmatimonadota bacterium
GGCGTCGGCCAGCCGAGCCTCATACCAGGCCAGCAACCCCAGTGCGTTGAGGGATCGAAAGAGCTGATCGTCGAGGCCTGCCTCCAGCTTGATCGCTAGTGCTTCCTCGCCGAGCCGACGTGCCGCAGCGAAATCGCCCTGCCGCCAGGCAGCCAATCCCAGCCACGTCAGGGCGCGTGCACGGGCCGGTGTCCCCCGCTCCCCCCGCGATCGCCGGAGAGCCTCCTCCAAGTACCTCTGCGCAGCCTGGTACTCGCCCCTGTCGTAATAGCCAAGCCCGAGGGTGACGAGCGAATCCGGGGACGCGCTGACAGGCAGGACAAGCTCGGGTGAACAGGCAGGACAAGCTCGGGTGAAGGAGATGCCAGCGGCTGCTGGAGGCTCTCCTCAGGCGACGTGTCAGAGGAAGGCCCACTGCAGCTCGCGAGCGCTACCACGAAGGGTAGGAACCGGGACGCTCTGGCCAGACCGGTCAAATGACTGTCAGGGCTTCGTGCGGAACTCTTGAATCCCGGTCGTGGCGGAGGCTGCCTTGTCGAGCAGGGCGTCCACATACCAGAAATGTGTCGATCCGCTTTCCAGCGCGACTTCGTCAACGAGCGACAGGAACGTGTCCCTCGTGCTGCCCCGCCATAGAACATCGCCCTCGAGATCGGTGAGCGTGAAGCTGTAGAACCCGGCCGCACCGTCGAGCGACAACCACTCAAAGTGGAGGGAGTCACGGGCCACCAGAGAGCCTGAAATCGGCTGCACAGGTTGCAGGAGCGGGACGCCCTCCGTCTGGCGGGAGCCTTCGTCTCCACGGAACACCCCGCCATCTTCTGCGATCCGGTCCGCGACTACGGCCGCTCCCAGCAGGAGGACGATCGCGGCGGCTGCAGCAAGCGCTGGCGACTTCATCCCTTTTCGCTTCGCTCGCCGCACTCCTCGCAAGGCGCGTGCGGCCGAGCTCAGTTCCGAGCGACACTCGTGACACGCGGACAGGTGCGATTCAACCTGGCCGACGCGCTCGTCGTCGAGCTGCCCTTCCAGGTAGGCGGCGAGATCACCAACGACCAGGTGTCCCTTCAGCGCGTTTGCGAAGTTCATGCTTGAATCACCCTGAGGATCTTCGGTCATCTGCCGACATCCAGTGAACCGAGCTGGGTGGTCAGTTCGATCTCCTCCATCCACTGATTGTTGTACGGACCGGGACGTGGAACTTGCGACTGGCCGTTCACGGCGTCGGTCCCCCTATTCCTCGATCGCTTAGCGTGCGACGCAGTTCCCGCATGAGCGAGCGAAGCCTGCCATATACATGGAACGACGACGGGTATCTCATCGTCTCCGCGATCTCGCGCGCCGACATGCCCTCCTCGAACTTGAGTTGAAGGAGCAGACGGTCCCGCGGCTCCAGATCCCTGGTCGCACCGACCAATGCCTCCTTTAGCTCGCTCTCTCTCAAGCGACGCTCCGGATCGCCCGCATAGACATCCTGAAGGCCGCCAAGATCGACGTCCGCCCAGATATGATCCACGAGGCGTTGCCGGACGATCGTGGTCTCACGCGCGGTGTCCTCCTTGGTCTTTGTCTCTCGCCTGCGCCCGTACAGCTGCCGTGCATAGTCAACGCAGAGACGGTTGGTGACGACCACCAGCCACGTCGGAAACGTGGTCCTTCCATCAGCGAGATAGAGGCGTAGACGCCGACAATCGTCCAGGCAAAGCCGCTCGAGCACGAACGCGTACCGGTCCATGGCATCATCATGGCTACGCGAATGAGAGTGGACCGTGTGCAGAAGAAGGCGGCTGTAACGCCGAACGAACACCTGCCAAGCCGAGTCCTTCTCCTCAGGATCGGCGGCGTTGAGCAGCTTGTCGAGCTCGAGGGACAACGCGCGAGTGTCGGACTTCGCCTCAGGGAGCGAGGCGGCCTGCTCCACGCGCTCGGCTGATCGCCTACGAAAGGCTAGCAGCTCGTCTGCCACAACGCGTTCGGCGTTCGAGCACGCCGCAGATCAGTTGCCTGCGCTCATTCGCGGAAACAGCTCCCGTTGAACCTAAGTACCGACCGTACACGAAGTCTCGCGCGATCATCCCTTTTTCCTTGTTATACGGAGCGAAAGCGACCGATTTTCCTCGGCCCGGAAGCAGCCCTGTTGAGACCTCTCGCACCGTTGACGTTGAGGCTCGGAAGAACGTGTTAGGGCGGGCCTGCCAGGCGTCCAACAAGGGCGTCTGCTCAGCGCAGTCGTGGACCACCGAGCAGCTTTTGGGTCAGCCTATAGCAGAGACGGGCCGCCGCAAGTCGGGAGAACCTCTATTCTGCGGCGTATGGTCGGAGGACTTGGGTCAGGAGCGTGCAGGGGCCGCGTTGTGACGCGCGTAACAGGTTCGCAGATGAACGAGAGGGCGGCCCCCCGAAAGAACCGCCCCTCACAAGGATCGGCAGGCGCCGCGTTCATTTCGCGTCGGGGTGCGTCTCAAGGAGAGTTGAGAAGAAGGGAAGCAACTCTGTGTAGATCCGCCCGTGGCGACCCCAAAGACGATTGCGATGGTCGCCGTTGTACATCTCGAACTGGTGCTCGATCCCCCTTGCCGAAAGGGCTTCCGAAAAGGCCTGGGCGGTGATCGGGATGTGGGAGAACTCGTCGTCGAACCCCGTGTCGAAACGGATGCCCTTCAGCCGCTCCAGGTTTTCGGCATGCTTGTCGATCATGAAGAGCGGCATCTGCTCCTCCCAGCGGTGGAAGCCGGGCATCGCCCTGACGACGCGTCCTCCACGCACCTCGAACGGGAAGTCCGTGAGGAAAGGTGCCTCGGTTGGGCTCGGTGAGAAGCACTGTCCGACGCTCGCGAGCGCCTGAACGTAGAAGCGCGCCGAGCTCAAGTCGTCAAGAGAATCGAGAGCGTCGAGGCCCGCGAACTCCGGGTTGTCGGTCGATACGTCTCCGCCCCAACCAAGCAGAGAGGGGCTGAGGCCGTATACGAGAGAAAAGGTCTCGGGGTATTTCATCGCAAGCTTGACCGCCCCGTGGCCACCCATCGAATGACCCGCGATGCCGCGCGAGGAGGCTCGAGCAAGAGTCCGGTACTGTCGGTCGATGAAGCCAACCAGGTCACGGCGAATGAAGTCCTCCCAATTTCCCTTCAGCGGGGAATTCGTGTAGTGACAGGTCTTGTCGGAGCTTGGGATGACGAGAATCATCTCTTTCAACACGCCGGCCTCGACGCCTCGGTCCATCAACTCTTGTAGCGTCGCGTATCCCGCGGGTGACGTGGCCCAGGGAACCGTCCAGGCAGAGTCGGAATCGAAGATGCCGTGCAGGATGTAGACGACGGGATAGGCGCGAGTTGGCGAGCTATCGTAGCTGGGCGGCAAGTATACGGAAACCCGGCGCACGCTTGGCAGTCCGAGGGCGTTGCCGGCCAACGACTCGCCGTCGACCATTCGCACCTCCAGGCGTCCGGATTGGACTTGTGCCGATGTCCGTTCGCAGGCACTCGCCAGGAGGGACAACGCGACGACTACCAGGCCAAAGCGACGGCCGCGAAGCTCGCACCTACGCATTCGATCTACGCCTCCCGTTTCGGATCGTCACGGCCTCGAGGCCCACCCTTTGCCGTGGCGGCCTC
Source organism: Gemmatimonadota bacterium (assembly GCA_039588495.1). GTDB lineage: Bacteria > Gemmatimonadota > Gemmatimonadetes > Palauibacterales > Palauibacteraceae. The sequence goes on from JBDGZR010000009.1 coordinate 3,615, forward strand.
GTACATCCCCCTTACCTACGTAGGCTGTTGACTTCTAGTGTCAAACCGTCGGGCTCGAAGTCGGGACAACCGTGATTCTGCGGCGTATGGTCGGAGGACGAGATCAGGAGCGTGGACGGGCCGGGCTGTTTGTCGTTAGGCGCATGACGCGACGTTACGTGGTGCGGAGAAGGTCCCAGTCTGGAGCGCCTTGTTAGAGGCGGCCTACACAAGGGCGAACAACTCAGCTTCCGCCGCTCGAAGCGCCGTTTCCTTGCCGTGCTTGAAGTCGAGAAATGCCTGATAGAAGCGGACGGTCTTGATTCGACCACGCGCGCAGAACACCACGGCCATAGGGTTGAATTCCCGGTCTCCCGCGAATCGACGGAAGAAGCGAGCCTCCCAGGGCGACGCCGAAGACCACAACCGCCGCTCCGACCAGTTGAGGACTACTGCACGTTCGCTGATGCGAGGGAGGATGTTTGCCTCGATGTACGCCTGCCAGTTGGGGCTTTCGGAGTAGACAAAGAGGACGGGCCGGCCTTGGGCAGCGTGCGCGCGCCAGAACCAGATTCGCAGAACGGCACCCCAAACGAAGAACCAAAGTAGGTACGCGGCGACATAGACGAGAAGCAGTGGAAGCAACAGCCCAACGAGGGCAACAATACCGATCGTCTTGAGGTGATCCATCTCCGCGCCGTCGTTCCAAACTCTTAATGGGCGACGAAGCGTGCCATCGAGCTGCCGCGTTCGCGAGCGGTCTAGTCAGCCCTGCCGTCGAACATCTCGCGGGGGCCCCGTCACCACCGCCCCGGAAAATATGGCCTTTCGTCATCTGAACAAACGCTGCAAGGCCGGCAGCCTAATCGGCGCGTGCTGGTGGAGAATAGGCTGTGAAGTGGAGAACTACCGGGGAAGCTGGTCGGCCGTTTTCCTGTCGGTCTTAGAGGACGAGATCAGGAGCGTGGAGGGGCCAGATGCGAGTAGCCGCCGCTGGGCATACGCGCTTAGGGCTCGTCCTCCAGCCACAGCTGCTCCATGTGCAAGACCGGGTCGATCCGTGAGGGGCTCGCCAGACCCCGCACCCGACGGTGGGCGATCGTGGTGTGCACGATGGGGAAGAGGAACATGACTGGCAGGTCCGTCTGGAAGATCGGCCACAGCTCGCGGTAGATCGAGTCCACCTCAGCCCGGTCAAACATCAGCCCTTTCTGCCGGAGAAGCGACCCGACCCGCGGGTTCGCGTACCCGATCGGGGAGTCTTCCTCAAAGTGGAGGGCGCCGGCCCCCCGGTCGCCCCTGGTGTGGATCTCCGCGATCACAGCGTCGAACTCCCGCGCCATCACCCGCTCGAACAGAGCCAGGATCTCCAGCCTCTCCACCTCCATCCGAATCCCCACGCGATGGAGCTGCGACTGGATGTAGACGGCCGCTCGCTCGACTCCGAAGAGGGGACCCACGAGCGCGGAGAACTCGAACGGCCGACCGCCCCGCTGCCGGATCCCGTCGTCGTCCGTGTCCTGCCAGCCGGCCTCTTCGAGCAACCGACTCGCCTCTTCGGGATCGTAGGCAAGGGGCGCAGGCAGCTCGCCTCGCCGGAACTGATCCTGCGTGAAAAGAACATCCAAGACGGGAGTGTCCTCGGGAAGGTTGAGGACGCGGAGCAGCTCCTTACGGTCGATGGCCTGGGTTAGGGCTCGGCGGACCCTCGGGTCCCGGAAGGCGGGGTGGCTCTGGTTCCAGGCGATCGCGTGGACGGAGTGCGGCGTGAAGGCCTGGTAGATCCGGAAGCGAGGATCGTCCGCAAGCCACAGGAGGTCGGCCTCCGTCGCGCGCTGGACCACGTCCACATTGCCGCTCAGGAGCTCCGCTAGAGGCTGTCCGCCGAACTTCAGCACCACCCGGTCGATCCTCGGCCTCCCCATGTAGAAGTCGGGGTTCGCCTCCAGCTCGATCATTGTCTCAGCGACATGGCGCACGTACCGATAGGGGCCGTTCCCCACGGGCCGCGTCCAGAACTCCCACTGCATCCACCGGGCGAGGTCCAGCCCTTCCAGGAGGTGCTTTGGGTAATAAACGGTCCAGCTGTCCAATGGATTGCCAATGCTCGGCTTCCGGTAGGTGATCGTGTACGACGTATCGTCCAGAACCCGGACCTCGAAGGCATCGGGATCTGCCCAGAGTACATCGGGGTGTTTCATGAGATCCAAGGTGAACTTCACGTCGTGGGCCGTGACCGGGACGCCGTCGTGCCAACGGATGTCGGACCGGAGAAAGATCGTCCAGGCTCGCAAGTCGTCGGAGTGCTCCCAGCTCTGGGCAAGCCGGCCCTCCAGCTCTCCCGCCTCGTTCTCCGTCGCCAGCGGGAGGAAGACGAGGAACTTGTCCCAGTGGTCGTAGGGGAGTCCCAGTACGTGCTCGTCCAAGAGTGAGAGGATCGTGAGCGTGGGCTCGTCCCCTGGCTGTCGGCCGGTCTCGCCGGCGCAGCCGAGGACCATGGTTACCAGAAGACAGAGGGTTGGGCGAAACGATCCGTGGCGTCCGCCACGGGCCTGCGAACGGCGGTGGATCTCGGAGAGCAGCTTCTTAACGGACATCGCAGCACTGCCTCGGGACGAGGGGCAGTCAGCTCACGATCTGTGCGTCAGGCAGGCGTCCAGCGCGGGCGTCGGCTCGGCGCAGTCGTGCCGAGCAGCTTCTGGCTCACGCTATAGCAGCAACTGGCCGCTGCAAGTCGGGAGAACCTCTATTCTGCGGCGTATGGTCGGAGGACGAGATCAGGAGCGTCGCTGGCCATCAAGAAGGAGAGTGCTCTACCAGCCGGGAAGCCCTATGGGAATCTCATAGCCTCCAGAGGCTGCAATGCTGAAGTCGCAGTCGATGGCGCAGGCCACTCCTACGAACGCTCCTAACGCCCCGGCAGCCGCTCCGAAAACGACGAGCGTTGTGCCGACCCAGTCTCCCTTTCGGACCTGAATCTTGTCCATTTCGGAGAGAGCGAACGCCGCCGAATCCCCGTTCACCAAGCCCACGACCGAATCACCAACGACCGCTGCTTCCTTGACCACAACACGCTGCCCATGGGTCTGGGTGATGCGCACCTCTGCGGTACCTTCCTCTGCAAACGGCTGGCCGGGCTCAACGGTGCTCCACTTATGGCACACCGACATGAAGGCCACGAGCGTGACCGGAAGCATCACCTGGTGAACGAGTCTGGCTATCGAGTGGCGCATTACAGTCTCAGCGAAATAGCCAGCCGCACTGACCCGTCTTTGCCGACGTTGAGGGTCACGGGCGGTGGGGAGGGAAACTCGGCCTCGACCCAGCGGTCTGATTTGAACCGCGATCCGATGACGACCCCTATGCCGAACCCGGCGACCGCGCCAATCAGCGCGCCTGCCGCAGCATCCGCAGATGTGGACGGCCTATGAAAAGGGTCTAACTCCTCTCCATATGTAGCGCCTATTGCAGCACCGAGCGCACCGAAGAACACAAACCCGATTGCCCCTCCCAGCAACCAGTTAGATCGTTGTCCTTCTCGGACCCGTAGGCCCTCGATGTCAGAACACGGGATCCTGAGCGCGGACCCCCCACCTGCCGGGCGCAACACGAGTGTATCCGGGTCAAGATCAGACACGCGTCCGACTAGCTGCGACTCGCTAAACTGCGGAGCCTCCAACCGAACCCACGACCCCTGCCGGACGAAGGTCGTGTCGGCGGCAAATACGGCGTTGGCGCAGGCGAGAAGCAGGACAGCGGAGCACGCGATCTTAATCAACAATCGTCGCACGATTAGCCTCCTCTCTTGCTGCAACGGTCGCCTCGGAAAGATCAAACGCCAGTCAAAGAACCAGTGACGGGGGCGCTCTGCCCGTCTATAGGGTTAGGCGTAAGAAAGGCCCGCAGAGGTTCATGCTTCGGGTCTGACCGGAGATCGGGAGGAACGACAGGAAGAGGATGGCAGAGCTACACGACTATGTCAGGTCTTCGTATCAGGAAACGTTCGGCACTTTGATGGAAATCGCGAAGGCGAAGTGAGGTTGGCTGTCTGTTGATGAGTGAAGGGGCGGCTCGCGAAGGAACCGCCCATTGTCTCCAGACGCTGACGAGAACCACCCGGTGCGGTCCTTCAGAAGGGCGTTCAGTACTCCGTTACTCGACCAGCCGCAGTGTCTTCAGGGTCGATCCTGTATCCAGCCCCGGATTTGCGCCGCCTGGGCACCGAACGAACCGTATGTACACGTTCCAGCGGCCCGGTACTCCTTCGCCGTTTCGTGTCCGTACGCCCGGGCTCTTCCAGTAAGTCTCGGCCGCCTTTTCGATGAAGGCGCACTCCCAGCGTATGACCTCTGCCGGATCAACACTCGTCGTCGACGTGGTCGGATCGATGATCGGTATCGGGCGGTGTCTCTTGCCGAAGTTCTCGCTCCCCGGATCCATGCACCCGTTTCCGTTGGCCATGCACTCGTTGAACGCGTCCCATGTCCAGCCATCGCCGCCATAGTCGTCCACCAAGGTCTTGAACGCTCCTAGGACCGTGGACTGGACCTGTCCGGTCTCTGGTTCGATCTCCTCCCCAACGTTGATCACGATCTGACTGGGACAGCCGTTGACCCAAGCGACCAGGTTGGACGCACCGCTGCTCCCATCGGGGAGGTACCAGCACCGCCACCCGTCGCTGTCGACGCAAGGGCTCGCGTTGTAGTACTCCACGCTGCCGTCGCCGATTAGCGGCTCGGTATCGCCCCCACCACTTTTCTTTCCGTTCTTTCCGCTTCCTCCGGTATTGGGCGGTCCCGATTGAGTTTTGACCTCGATCACATCGCCGAAGTTGGCCCCCGCGGCGTCACCGTAAAATCCGGTGTACTCATCACCTGAATACCCACTGGCACCCACCCCCGACGTCACGCGGCACGAGCCATACGCGGCACACTGCCCTTCCATGGGTTTCATCGGAGGGTTGTCGGCGGGATCATAATACGGCTCGTACTTGTCCCCATCTTTCAGATCGAAGCGTCCATCGCTCGGACTCGGGCCGCCGGGATTGTCCAGCCACCGATCGGGGATCGCTAGGGGAAGCGGACAGACGCCTCCACCTGCAGCGACAGCTTCGGCCGCAGCGGATGTCACAACGTCCACTTCGTCCCAACCGAGGACTCGGGCGAAGATGGTCCGGATGGCGTTGCCACGAGCACTTGTGTTCCGCACGCGTACCCGCACCTTGTGCTCGTCCAGAAGCACGTCTACGTCTTCCGGCCGCACGTCCGCGATCTTGCCGAGCACCGTGTTCTTCGCCGCGTAGTCGAGCGCCCACTGGCGGGCCCGCGCCTCGTCATCGGGTTCGGTGATTAGGGACCCGGCGCCCGCGAGTGCCGCGGCGTCCGCCACCCGCTGCGACCCGGTTCTCGCGCCGAGCATCATGCCGAGATCCACGGCCAGCGCGACCATTCCAAGCAGCACAGGAATTCCAACCACCACCATCACTAGCGCAGACCCGTGCTCGTTCTGCGTTCGTCTATGAGTAGCTCTTCTGCCGTGCTGCTCAGTGTGCTTTGTCATGATCCCTCGTTCGAGCGGCTGGAATGTGTTCGCAGGAGCCCTTCCCGGTCGTCCGCCGCTTTCTAGGCAGATCGCGAGCCGTCGAGAATGTACTGGAGTAAAGAGTTGGGCAGGGCTAGTGATTACAGCGATTTGCGGCCTGTTTGCCTCCCATCTTGAGGCGAAGCGACGGTTCCCATTTGCACGGGCGACTGCGCTTTGCGAGAGTCGAGCCGCGGCTCTACGAGGACGAGGATCAGGAGCGTGGAGAGTCCTGTTAGCTGAACGGCCAGCCAGTCAGGAGGAACGTCAAGGTGAGGGCGGCGAGGGCTGCTGGACGAGCCGTTTCAGCCGAACGCTAGAAGCCGAGGAGAAAGCTGGTTCGTTCTCGACTCACCGGATCTCGAAACTGCTTGGCTGAATCCAGTTGTTGAGCGTGCTCCGACAGAGCGAGATAAAGCGAAGCCGATCAAGAGGCGGAGAAGACTCCGTCCGTCGCGTCGGTTTGAGGCGCTCAGACGAGACAGTTTCACTTGCAGGTACTGCGGCAGCCGAGCCCCGCACGTTCGCCTGCACGTTGACCACGTCGTGCCGTGGTCGAAGGGTGGCAGCAACGACCTGGACAATCTCGTCACCGCTTGCCAAGACTGTAACCTCGGGAAGGGCGCTAAAAGTCTCTGACGAGATGAACCAGCTAGATCTCTCGCACCATCTCCCGCCACTCCCGCAGCGCCTCCAGCTTCCCGCTCCCTTGCCCAACGCTCGACCCACTCCGGGCCGAGTAGCTCCTCCAGCAGCCGGAGGTAGGCGAGGTCGCGCTTGAGCGGATCGGGCGAGTCGAGGTCCGAGAAGTCGAGCATGCTTCCAGGATAGCTGGAAGGTCTCAACGGGGCGTCAACCTCGCTGCGCTCCACGCTCCCAAAGAGGTAAGCACCGAAACAGAGATGGCATCTAGTGAATGCGCCACAGCTTGAGACCCTGCCGAAGGCGGCTGTCCTGGCAAGCCAATTGCGGGATGGCGAAGAGCGACCTGGGGGCTAGGGATTCTTGGGGAAGCGCCGCTCTGAGCGCCCCGAGGGCGGGTTCGATTCCCGCTGCCTCCACTGTTAACCGCTTCTATGGGGCCGCCCCTGCCTGCATCTGCGAACTCTGTTACGCGCGTCACAAAACGACCCCTCCAGGCTCCTGATCTCGTCCTCCGACCATACGCTCCCGGTTGGGAGATCCCACCACAGATCCGTTTGAGGATTTACGACAGGACGTGGCGCTGGCGACAGACTAGAGTGAGTTTGATGTAGTCCGACCAAGTCTCCCCGCTCGGAGATCGTGATGACCGCTCCCGCAACGAGGAAGCTGTTTTTCGTTGCACTGGTAATCGCGTTCGCGCCGTAGCAGGCGAAGGACTCGCGAAGCGAGGTTCAGTATGAAGCTCCTGCATGTTGTGACGGCTTTAGCCGTTGTCTCCCTTCCAGCTTGCGGATCTGACGGTCTATCTGGCCCGGGAGGAAACGACGCACCGGGTTTTGTTGGGTCATACGACCTAAGAAGTATCAACGGCGACATCCTACCAGTTACAGTGCTTGAGACACTTGGCGAACGGGTCGAAATAGTTGACGGCAACCTCTTGATCCGTGATGACGGCAACTTCGTACTGGATGCCGCCGTCCGAGTCACGGCCGACGGCCAGTCGGAGACTATTAGTGATGTCACTACTGGGTCTTGGTTTCTCTCAGGCAACCGACTGACCCTCGACTATGACGTATCTGGTCTCTGCACAGACTCTGCAACTTGGTCGGGGGATCGAATCACTATAGAGGAGGACTGCGATCTGGGTTGGCGTTGGATTTACGAGAAGTGACGCCTGATCCGCGAACCTGTTACGCACGTAACAGCGCGGCCCCTCCACGCTCCTGATCTCGTCCTCGTAGAGCAGTAGATCCAGCCCACCAGATCCCTCCGATTGTCCATTTCGTCTCCTTTTCTCGCCTTGCTGGTTGAAGGGTCTGGGGCGTAACATGAGTGCCGCTTGGGTCGCCGCCAGAACGCTTCTCGACAAGCAGGAGGCCGCCATGTCCCGTCTACTGATCCGCTTCACTCCGCTGGTACTACTTGCCGCCGTCGCCGCCTGTAGCGACGGCAGTCCGACAGAACCGCCATCGGCCCCGGACGCCCTCGCCGCCTCGGGCCCAGGTGCAGGCGCGTTTTGGCCCTTCGGTGGCCAGAACCTCCAAAACACGCGCCACGCGGATCGAGGCGTTCATATCAGTTCGGCCAACGTTGGCAGCCTGGGCGTGAAGTGGGTTTTCCAGGCCGGAGGTGACATCTCCGCAACGCCCTCCGTAGACGCTACTTCGGTTTACTTTCCCGATTGGGCGGGCAACGTATTCAGCCTCGACCGGAAGACCGGAGAGGTGAACTGGGCTCGGCAAGACTTTGCCGGAGCACCCGGAAACTTCTCCCGGACCACGCCGGCCATCCACGGAAACATGGTGATTTACGGTGATCAGGGTGGGCGGCAGTTTCAGGGTGCTACTCTGTGGGCGGTAAACAAGCGCACGGGCGAACCCATCTGGACGACGCAGTTGGACGCCCACCCGGCGGCCATCGTCACCCAATCGCCGATCGTCTTCAGCGGCCACGTGTATGTCGGCGTCAGCTCGTCCGAGGAACTCTTCGCGACGGCTCCCGGCTACCCGTGCTGCACCTTCCGTGGGAGCGTCGTCGCGCTCGACGTGAACACGGGCGCGATCGTGTGGAAGACGTACATGGCGCCAGACATCGCAGGATACAGTGGCAACGCCGTGTGGGGACCGACCGCGGCGTTGGATGTGAGTCGTGGATCACTTTACGTCACGACGGGAAACAACTACACGGTACCTCAGGCCGAGCTCGACTGCGTGGCGGCGAACCAAGGTGATCCCGACGCCATAGCAGCATGCCTCGACCCTGCCAACTACTTCGATTCGGTCGTGTCGTTGGATTTGACAACCGGCCAAGTCCTGTGGGCGTCGAAGACCGTGCCGTTCGACGCCTGGACAGTCGCCTGTATATTCGGCTTTCCTGAGGAGAACTGCACCTCGCCCACTGGGCCGAATCTTGACTTCGGCGAAGGACCGGCGCTGTTTACTACCGGCGGGTCCCTGTTTCGGAAGGACGTCGTCGGTGCGGGGCAGAAGAGCGGTCAGTACTGGGTGTTTGATCGTGGCACCGGCGAGGTCGTCTGGTGGACCCAGGCCGGACCGGGCAGTCTCCTCGGTGGCATGATCTGGGGATCGGCCGTGGATGGCGAACGCATCTACACGGCGAACGCCAACGCGCTGCACACTCCCCACGGCCTCGTCGGCGGAGGTGTGGTCGACTACGGGTTCTGGAGTGCCATGGACGCGGTAACGGGTGAGATCGTGTGGCAGACTCCGGACCCCATCGCAGGCAATGTGAACCAGGGCCCCGTCACGGTGGCCAACGACGTGGTGTTTGCATGCTCGATGGATGCCGACGGACACATGTACGCCATGGATGCTCGGACGGGTTCGGTCTTGTGGAGCTTCGCCAGTGGCGGGTCCTGCAACGCCGGTGCTGCCGTTGTCGGCAGTTCGGTCTATTGGGGCTCCGGTTATTCCTCGCTGGCGGGTTTCCTCCAGCCCAACCCGACGGGCAACAACAAGCTCTACGCTTTCGAACTGCCGGACTGATCCCCTTCAGCCAGGGGGAACGTCTGGGCGCTAACTAAAACGGATGCGAGGGCAACTCTGCGGGCTGACGACGGCGGGAGCTGCTTACTGCTGGGGCAGAAACGGCAATGGCCAGCTCGGGGACGGCACCTTCGCGGACAGCAACGTGCCGGTCGGAGTGCTTGATCCGTTCTAGGAAGCGTCGGCGATGGGGCGCAAGGGCGGTTCCTTCGGGAGCCGCCCTGCCTACATCTGCGACTTGTTACGCGCGTAACAGCCCCTCCACGCTCCTGATCTCGTCCTCCGACGCGAGCCATTCCGTACACGCCGCATAGGGCTTTTCCCGACACGCGCAGTCGATGACAGCCCCTTAGTGGGATTCCCCACCTCCTGTCGATGTTCAGAAAACGCTCATCAGAACCCAGCAGGGAGGACGAGATGGTAAGGATTACAGGTCCTGTCATGCTGGCGTGCGCTCTGGCCCTGGCCTGTGGCGACGCGCCTACCGCTGTTGCGGAGCAGGAGGCTCTTACTCCGACTTTCGATGCGCTCGGTGCCTCTGGATGCTACAAGGTCGAGATCTACGAGTACGACGTGGTGGATGCGGGGGGGCCTGAACAGATCCCGTCAGTGCTGTCAGGCGATCTGGTAGGGACAGGTACGTTCTGGAACTGGTCTGGCGGCCAAAGGGGCAGGGCATTTCTCGACACCTACAATATGATATGGGAAATCACGGGGAGTCCAAAGATTCCCGAACTGATCGGTGAAACGCTTAACCTTTTCGTAAAGGCACACACCCAGTATGCACCCGGTCAGTATCCCCAATTTCAAACCGGCGGGCAGACGGAAGTATTCCTTAATGATGTGAAGCTGGGGAATCTCGAGTACAACGGCATCTTCGACGTTAGTGCTCCGGTTCTCGCAATCGACGTTACGCACAAAGGCGTGCTCTGCCTGTAGCCGCTCGGCCCGATTCACCCGCCGGAGGAGCGGTTCGGTTGCGAGCCGCCCCTTCGTTCATCTGCTCGATGGACGAGTGACCATACGCTCCCGGTTGGTGGATCTCACCACACTCGCAAACGAGGTGTGTCTGAGGCAGGGCGGCATCTGAGAGGGTGTTAGGCGGTCATCATGAGGAACTACTTCCGGCTCATGCTCGGGCGGAGAAGCGTGCACGCGGAGACCTGCTTCGCTGGCGGGTTCGTCGGTACGGACTTCGGTATCCATCAGGACCTTACCGGACAGCTCCCCGACGAATGGCGAGCCTTCAACAAGCACTTCATCCCAATCTACCTCAAGGACCGACCAGACAAGACGAAGGTCGCGGCTGGACTGGCATGCGGCGCAGTCTGGACCGTCTCTAAAGGAATGGCGGAAGGAGACATTCTGCTGTGCCCCGACGGCACCGGGTACTATCGCGTTGGCGAGATCGCAGGCGGGTACACCTACGCATCCGACGAAGTCCTGCCGCACCGCCGAACGGTTCGGTGGCTCGACCGGACTATAAGCCGCGCTGACATGAGTGAAGGCCTTCGCAACTCGTGTGGCTCGATCGGGACGGTAAGCTCAATCTCGAAACACGCCGAGGAGATCGAGCAACTTCTCCAAAGCCTGGCCGCGCCGCGCCTAGTTTCGACCGACGAGACAGTCGAAGATCCGGCAGCGTTCGCGCTGGAGAAGCACCTTGAGGATTTTCTGGTTCAGAACTGGAACGGAACTGAGCTGAGCCGCGACTTCGACATATACCAGGAAGACGGCGATCGAGTCGGCCAGCAGTTTCCAACCGACACTGGGCCGATTGACATTCTGGCGGTTAGCAAGGACCACAAGACGCTGCTTGTCGTGGAGCTGAAGAAGGGCCGAGCCAGCGATGTCGTCATCGGTCAACTGCTCCGTTACATGGGTTTCGTTCAGGATGAACTCGCCGAGACCGAACAGATTGTGCGCGGTGTGGTGATCGCGCTTGAGGACGACATACGACTCAGGAGGGCTCTGGCGATGGTGCCGAATATCGATTTCTATCGCTACGAGGTGAGCTTCAGACTCATAAAGGCGTGAGGGGAGTATTCCGGGGCAGGTGCTTTGCTATATAAACACGCGGGGCCTTGGGGGGCGAGCCCGTCTTCGTCTGAGAGGTGTCTTAAAGCTTCATTATGGTAGATGCTTACGGGCCTCTGTGCCTCTTCGGGAACGTGCGATTCGAGCCGGAACCTCAAGAATGCTCGCCCGATGCATAAGCCGATTCTGGGCATCACACTAAGAGGGAAGACGACTACAGCGTGCCCTCGGTATCGGGCGAGCATTCTTGAAAACTTGGCGCGTACTGGTCGAGCTAGGTTCACACCCTTTCACACACGAGACCCCATGGGGGCTTCGGGCGAGCGTTTGAGCGGCACCTGCGGAGGAGAGAGGCAGACTTATGAATGACAAGTTCTGGTCGGCAAACAGCACTCCAACGGCTTTCGCAGAATACGATCACTACTTGTGTGACCTTATCTGGTGCATCACCGGCGTTGAGGGATTTAGTCCGTGGCCACGGACGAAGAACACGTTCGAAAGAATCAAGTTCAGCGCACGCGGAGTGCGGCTCAAAGACTGGGACATCGAAGAGCTAGCGGCATGGCTTCTAGAAAGCCGGCATGGCTGGGGTGATCGCCAGGACGTTGCCGCTCGCGTGTTTAGCTTGCCAGCCCGAATCCCGGTGGAGCTTGCCGAGATGGCCGGTGAGGATAGAGAGCGCGTGTTGGGTCCGCCTTTGGGCACAGGAGAGGGGCTAACGTCTCGACGTGAGAGGATTCGCCGCGACGGAGACACTGCCTAGAAGGGCGTAGATACCTGGGCCTCTTTTTGCTTTGCTCTCTTATACCTGGGGACCTGTCCAGGGGAGCAGCGCTATTTGGCCCACAACTGTCGATTCAACTGTCGATTGAGCCCGGCTTCTGGCCGTCTAGCGTGTTCAGGAATCCGGCAGATGGGCGTGTTTTTCGACTCTATTGGTCCAGAACTGGTCCAACTGACCCACCTGGTCGAGAAGAGAATCCTGTAAGTGCAACGGAGGGGGAGGGATTCGAACCCTCAAGCCCGTGAGGGCGCCGGTTTTCGAGACCGGTGCATTGCCGTTCTGCCACCCCTCCGAAAAGGACGGCGTCTCGCGAGGCTCGGCTGCCGTGATCTCCGGGCCGTGCAAGCTGGAGCTGTAGCGTCTGGAGCGGACGGGGTGGGATTCGAACCCACGAGGCACTTGAGGTGCCCACACGCTCTCCAGGCGTGCGCCTTAGACCGCTCGGCCACCCGTCCGGGGGTTCGCGAGCGCCCGGCCGCGGTCCTCTTCAGGATCGCCCGGTCGCGCAAGCGGAGGGGGTGGGATTCGAACCCACGCGGGCCTCTCGGCCCAACGCCTTAGCAGGGCGCCGCCTTTAGCCACTCGGCCACCCCTCCGGACAGTCCGCTAACGAAAAAAGTGAAGGAGCCGCAAGAACCGATGCGCGCTGCCCCTTCACCTCGAGTGCTACGATTGGCCCGCCAGGGTTCGAACCTGGAATCTCTTGGTCCAGAGCCAAGCGTGTTGCCAGTTACACTACGGGCCAGCGCCGTCTGCGGGACGAAAACAGCAATCATCGCGCCAATCGAGGCGCGTGAACCTACCCTATGCCTCGCAAGCGTTCAAGTTCCGCCGGAGGCCCTTTTTTCCATGGTCGAGGCGCGACGCCCATATACAGAGCCAACTCTCGAATCCACCCGCGATCGACGACTCGAACGACCCGGACCTCAAGCCCTGGAGCCGACGGACCCTTCGGAAGGGAGGCGGTCAGGTCGGCCAGGATGAGGCTGGAGATCCGGAGCGCCCTGGCGAGATCCGCTCGGCTCCCCGGCCTCGGGCATACGAGTCCTGCGCTGCCTCCGAGATCCCCCGCGAAGAGCTCGCGGGAGTGACATCGGAGGAGGCGACTCGATGTGAGAAGGGCGGCCACCTGTCCGGCGTGGAGAGCACGAAGGGAGCGTCGGCATTCGCCGGCGGAGGCCGTCCGGAGAACGACCAGGTCCGCCACCATCGGGTCGAAGCCCCGGAGTCGGGCAGCCACTTCGTGGCGTGCCACGACGCAGCGACCGCGGATGGCACCGGGCCGCCTGCGAGCCCGACACCAGCTGGAACTCGTCACCTCCACGCCCGGCAGCTCTCCGGCGATCTCGGCGGCGATCAGCCGGCGGAGGGCAGGTTCCGGCTCCACGACGACGATGCCCGACTCGGAAGATCTGTCCGTCCAGCGCCTCATCAGCCGGTTGAGATCCCCGGCCGAGCGGCCCTCGCGGCGTTGGGCGCGAAGGAACTCGGCAAACTCCGCCTCGAGGCTCCCGGCACCGCGATCGCCGAAACACGAAGCATTGGGCTCGGCAGGTCGGTGCACGAAGACGCCGCTTCGCTGGTCCCGACGGACGAGACCGAGCCCGTCCAGGTCCGCATACGCCGCGAGTACGGTGTGTCGATGGAGACCCAGAAGATCCGCCAGCCGCCGACCGCTGGGAAGCCGCCGACCTGTGCCCAGCTCGCCCGATCTGATCGCGGCTGCGATCTGCGCCGCCAGCTGCTTACGCAGGGAGATCGAGTGCCGAGGAGAGAGTGCCAGCTCTCCGATCGCGTGCGGAGGCTCGGTTGGCCGATCCGTGCCGCGGACGGGGCGAGTCGTGTCGACCTCCTCCCACTCGAGATTCCGGGATGCTCCGTTGTGCGCCGACCTCAGGGAGCGTAAGGTCGCGGGGTCAACGCAGCTTCATCTCGCATGGCGCGATCTCCGAATGACGCTGTTTCGATGAGGGCGCCCGGATGAGGTTTCTGGTTCTCGGCGGAGGGCTGCAGGGCTCGGCCTGCGCCTTCGACCTGCTCACCCAGGAGGATGTCGAATCCGTCATCATCGCCGACCTCCGACCCGAGCGACCTCGAGCCATCCCTTCGGATGAACCTCGGCTGGAGCTCCTCGAGGTTGATTTCGCCAACGAGCCGCAGGTTCGGCGCGCGATGGAGGGCCGAGATGTCGTGCTCTCGGCCGCGCCGTACGCCTTCAACAGCGATCTGGCCCGCCTGGCGATAGAGAGCGACTGCGACTACTCGGACCTCGGAGGCAACACTGAGATCGTCTTCCAGCAGCTTGCGATGAGCGACCGGGCGGCCGAGGCGGGCTGCACGGTCATCCCGGACATGGGCGTGGCACCGGGCCTCACCAACGTGCTGGCGGCCGAGGCGATACGTCGTCTGGACTCGGCCGCCGAGGTGAGGATGTACGTGGGCGGCCTGCCCCAGAATCCGCGTCCCCCTCTCAACTACCAGATCGTCTTCTCTCTCGAGGGCGCGATCGATTACCTGACGACGCCGTCGTGGATTCTCTCGAACGGGCGGCTGAAGCAGCAGGAGCCCCTCTCGGGCCTGGAGCTGTTGGAGTTCGAGGGGCTCGGGACACTGGAGGCGTTTCACACCGCCGGAGGCGCCTCCACCCTGCCCTGGCGGTTCGAGAACCGGGTCGACTACCTGGCTTACAAGACGCTGCGTTACCCGGGTCACGCCGAGATCATCGGGGCGGTCCGGGATCTTGGCTTGCTCTCGGACGATCCTGTTAATGTCTCACGGCAGGAGATCGTGCCACGCGACGTGTTCATCGCCGCCGCGACGCCTCGGCTCATCCGGCCTGGCGAGCCGGACCTCGTGGTGCTGCGCGTCGTGGCGAAGGGAGAAAGAGCGGGGGAGCCGAAGGTCCTCACCTGGAACCTCCTGGACCGCGAGGATCCCGAGACCGGAATCACGGCGATGATGCGCTGTACGGGCTTCACCCTGAGCATCGTGGGTCTGCTCATCGGCCGGGGCGTGATCGACGAGACGGGAGTGTTGGCCCCCGACGAGGGGATCCCGTACGAGCCCGTCGTGGAGGAGCTCGGCAAGAGGGGCGTCCGCATCGCGTTCGAGGAAACGGCAGAGATGGCGGGCTGAGCTACTCGATCCCGAAATAGTCCAAAAACTCCGCCCGTGGAAGGGCGTTGATCACGTCGCCCTTCTCGAGCCAGGCCCGGCGGGCCTGCTCCACTCCGTACGGCATCAGCGCCAGGTCCCCCACTCTGTGGGCGTCGGTGCTGATCACGATCTTCGCGCCCAGCGACTTCGCCAGCATGAGCTGTGTGTCCTTCAGGTCGAGACGGCGCGGATTGGCGTTCAGCTCAAGGGCGACACGGTTCTCGGCGGCACAGGCGATCACCTGTTCGAGATCGAAATCGACCGGGTCGCGCTTGTTGATGAGCCGGGCGGTCGGGTGTGCCAGGACGTCCACGGCCGGGTGCTCCAGCGCCTTCAGGACGCGCGCCGTCTGGCGTGCCGCCGGAAGGCTGAACATGGAATGGATCGAGATGACCACCAGGTCCAGGGCTTCCAACATCTCATCGGCGAGATCGAGCGTGCCGTCGGCGAGGATGTCCACTTCCATGCTGCGAACGATTCGGATCTCGGGGTGCCGACTGGAGACCTCCTCGATCTCGCCGAGCTGCCGCCTTAGCCCCTCTTCGTCGAGACCCTCGATCATGGCGAGCGCCTTGCTGTGGTCCGTGATGGCGAAGTACTCGTAGCCGCGCTCCACGCAGCCATCCAGCATCTCCTCGATGCTGTTCTTGCCGTCCGACCAGGTGCTGTGCATCTGGAGATCGCCTCGTAGATCATCGATGCCCACCAGATCGGGAAGCTCGCCAGCTTCCGCCGCCGCGATCTCTCCCCTCGCCTCTCGCAGCTCCGGAAGTATGTACGGAAGCTCCACGGCTCCGTAGACCTCCGTCTCCGTCCTTCCGGCCACCTGCCGTCCCGCCCGGCGCCGATCCGCCTCTTCGGATTCCGTCTCGGCTTCCGCCGGCTTCGCCTCCTCTTCCGGCGCCTCGAGAAGCTCGAAGACCCCGTACTCCGAGACCGTCAGGCCCCGGTCCAACGCACGCTGCCGCAGCCGGATGTTGTGCTCCTTCGAGCCCGTGAAGTAGACGAGGGCGGCGCCGTAGCTTTCAGCCGGCACGACCCGCAGATCCACCTGCAGCCCGCTTCGGAGGACGATGGAGCCGCGGGTGCCCCCCGCGGCGAGGACCTTCTCGACGGACGTGTAGGAGACGAAGCGCTCCATCACCGACTCCGGCGTGCTCGAGAGCACCAGGATGTCGATGTCCCCGACCGTCTCGCGACGACGGCGATAGCTCCCCGCGACCTCCACCTTCTCCGCCTCCCCGAGAGCGCTCAGGTACTCGAGAAGCGGCGCGACGAGGCGATCGGCCTCGTCGAGCCGGTACCGTGCGGAATGCCTGTGGAACTGCTCGATTCCCGAGAGGATCAGAGCCTGCTTCTTCTCGCCGAAGCCCTTCAGCTCCGATACGCGGCCCTCCTCGGCCGCCGACTTCAGCTCCTCGACCGTCTCCACCCCGAGCTCGTCCCAGAGCTTCCGGGCGCTCTTCGGCCCGACCCCCGGCAGGCGCATGATCTGAACCAGGGTGCTCGGCACGGTCTCCCGGAGCTCGGCGAGAACCCCCATCTCGCCCGTCGTCACGAGCTCCGTGATGTGGCGTGCCAACTCCTTCCCGATCCCCGGAAGCGCCGTGAGATCTTCCTCGGCCGCCACCATGCGCTCGACCGGCGTGGCGAGCTCGTTGATTGTGCGAACGGCGTTTCGGTAGGCGCGAACGCGAAACGGGTTGGCTTCCTGGATCTCCAGCAGGTCGCCTACCTCGTTCAACTGCTTTGCGATCTCGATGTTCTCGATCATCCGCCGACCCGACCCTCGAGAAGCGCCGCGAAGCCCTCCTCGTCGAGGATGGTGACGCCGAGCTCGCGGGCCTTGTCGAGCTTCGCGCCCGCGTCGCTTCCCGCCACGACATAGTCCGTGGCCTTGCTTACGCTCGATGTGACCCGGGCGCCCAGGGACTCGACCCGCTCCTTCGCCTCGCCGCGAGTCCACCGCTCGAGTCCCCCCGTGAAGACGAACCTGAGGCCGTCGAACGGCGCCTCGGTGCCCGGAGCATCGGCCGCGCCCTCGGTCTCGATCAGCTCCACGGGCCCCGAGACCAGCTGATCCAGAAGAGCGGCGTTCCGTGGGTTGCCGAAGAAGGCCGTGACCTGCTCGGCCATCTTCGGCCCGACACCCTCGACCTCCTGGAGATCCTCGGCGGAGGCCGACCGAAGGCGCTCCAGCGTGCCGAAGTGTAGCGCCAGGTCCCGCGACACGGCCGCTCCGACCTCCGGGATCCCGAGACCGTGGAGAAAGCGCCGCAGCTCGACGGGCGAGGACTCCCGGATCGCTCTCACGAGGTTGTCGGCCGACTTCTCGGCAAACCCCTCGAGTTCGGTGAGCCGTTCCACATCGAGCGCGTAGAGATCCGGCAGGTGCATGACCAGGCCCTCCGACACGAGGAGCCGAGCGGTCTCCTCGCCGAGCCCCTCGACGTCCAGGGCTCCACGAGAGGCGAAGTGCTGGATCCGGCCAGCGAGCTGCGCGGGACAGTCGAAGCTGTTCGGGCAGACCAGGAACGGGCCCCTCGTCTCGAGCTCGGTCTTGCATGAGGGACACGTCGTCGGACGGGGCCAGGCCTGCGCGCGCTCGCGACCCGGCTCCTCCACCCACTCGAGCACCTGTGGGATCACGTCGCCGGCCCGCTGAACACGCACCCGGTCACCCTCACGGATATCCTTGCGTGCCACCTCCTCGACGTTGTGAAGGGTAGCGCGACTCACCGTGACCCCACCGAGCTCGACGGGCCGAAGCATGGCCACCGGGGTCACGACGCCCGTGCGCCCAACGCTGGGCACGATCTTCAGGACGCGGCTTATCTCTTTTCGGGGCGGGAACTTGAAGGCGAACGCCCAGCGTGGATGGTGCGACGTCGAGCCCAGCCGGGCGCGGTGGGCAAGATCGTTCAGCTTGATGACGATCCCGTCGATCTCGTAATCGAGATCATCCCGGCCTTCGAGAAGCTCCGCATGGTACTCGAGAATCTCCTCGACCGAAGAGACGTGGCGTGCCATCTCCGTGGGCGCCAATCCCCAGTCGAGAATCGCCCGCAGGCCGGCGGACTGCGTCTCGGGTGGATCCGCGCCCTCCTCCATGCCCAGGATGTCGTAAACGAAGATGTCCAGAGGGCGAGAGGCGGTGATGCCGGGATCCAGTTGACGCAGAGAGCCCGCCGCCGCGTTGCGCGGATTGGCGAACGGCATCTTCTCGCTCTGCATCAGGCGCTCGTTGAGCTCCTCGAACGCCCCGATGCGCATGATCACCTCACCTCGCAGCGCGAGAAGTCGGGGAACCGGTCGATCCACGGATCGCAACCGCAACGGGACGGCCGCGATCGTGCGCACGTTCTCGGTGATCCCCTCGCCCCGGATGCCATCGCCCCGGGTCGAAGCCCGGGCCAGGACGCCGTCCTCGTAAACGAGCTCCACGGACGCTCCATCCAGCTTCGGCTCAAGCACGTATTCGACCGGGGTCTCGTCTTCCAGCCCCTTCCGGATGCGCTCGTCGAATCGTCGAAGCTTCCCTTCCTCCTGGGCCGAGTCGAGGCTGAGCATCGGAGCAACGTGCTCGACCGTCTGGAAGCCCTCCAGCGGACTGCCCCCCACGCGCTGGGTGGGGGAATCGGTGGTGCGGAGCCCGGGGTGCGCCTCCTCCAGCGCTCTCAGCTCGCGGAAGAGGCGGTCGTACTCCTCGTCCGAGACTTCGGGCGCGTCAAGCACGTGGTAGAGATAGTCGTGGTGGCGTATCGCCTTCCGCAGATCCTCCGCGCGCCGCTGGAGCTCGTGGTTGCTCATGGTTGAAGAATATCGTCGAGCTCGGGCCGGCGCCGCACTCCCCCGGTGTGCGTTCGGCATGCCGCAGACGACGTCCCGGAGGCGGAACTTTCGCACGGTTCGCGTTTCACATAGACGCTGCCGGTGTCGCTGTGTCGCGATGGAGGCCAAGGTGTTGAAAACGCTCGAGTATACGGACGCCGTCGCCGAGGCGACGGACCCGATCTACGAGAAGGTGAAGCAGAGCATCCCGCGCTTCGAGTGGGAACTCGCGGCGCCGCTCATCGTCGAGATCAACCGCCTCAAGAAGATCCGAAACGCGGTGATCCTCGGACACAACTACATGGTGCCCGAGATCTTCCACGGCATCTCGGACTTCAAGGGTGACTCGCTGGGACTCGCCCGGGAGGCGCGGGACACCGATGCCGACGTGATCGTGTTCTGTGGGGTCCACTTCATGGCCGAGACGGCCAAGATCCTCAACCCTGAGCGCACCGTTCTCATCCCCGACCCGGAAGCCGGCTGCTCTCTCTCCGAGAGCATCACGGTCGAGGATGTTCGCCTCCTGAAGGAGCGGCACCCCGGCGTCCCCGTGGTGACGTACATGAACACGCCGGCGGCCATCAAAGCCGAATCCGATATCTGTTGCACGTCGGCCAATGCGAAGGCGGTCGTCGAGTCCCTGGGCTCGGATACGGTGATCTTCCTCCCGGACGAGTATCTGGCGAGAAACGTCGCCAAAGAAACCGATGTTCGGGTGCTCACGTGGCACGGCACCTGTATGGTGCACGAGCGCTTTACCGTGGAGGAGATCAGGGCCTATCGGGCCCAGTATCCGGGGATCGAGGTGATCGCGCACCCGGAATGCTCGCCGGAGGTGTGCGAGGAAGTCGACTTCGTGGGCTCCACGAACGGCATGATAGGATACCTGGACTCGGCTCGCAGCGGCCGCGTCATCATGATCACCGAATGCAGCATGTCGGACAACGTCCAGGAGGCGCATCCCGAGCTCGAGTTCATCAAGCCCTGCGCGATCTGTCCCCATATGAAGAAGATAACGCTCGAGAAGACCCTGGCCTCGTTGAAGGAGCTCAAGTACGAGGTCGAGGTTCCGGAGGAAGTGCGGGTTCGCGCGCTTCGGGCGGTCGAGCGCATGCTGGAGGTCGGCCGAGGTTAGCCGCCCGTCTCTCCCCTCAACTCCAGAGCCCTCGCCCAGATCCGATCGAACATCGGCTCGGTCAGCCTCTTCGTGAAGGTGTTCTGCTGGCTGGGATGGTACGAAGCCAGCACGCGGAAGCGAGGCCCCACCGGGATCTCCCGCCCATGCCCGAAAGCCGGGCGCGGCGTCGGCAGCTCGAAGCCCCTGTCGGCCAGGATGCGCAGGGCCTGACCGTAACCGAAGCCCCCGAGAGCGACCACCACCCTGAGCTCCCGCAGCAGGTCCAGCTCGGCCTCCAGATACTCGCGGCAGTTGTCTCGCTCGGAGGTGGTGGGCCGGTTTGCGGGTGGGGCGCACCGAACGGCGGCCGTGATGTAGACACCGCGCAGCCGGAGTCCGTCTTCCCGTGAGATCGACTCGGGCCGGCTCGCCAGGCCGGCTCGGTGCAGGGCGCGGTAGAGCCAATCCCCGGACCTGTCTCCGGTGAACATCCGGCCGGTGCGGTTGGCTCCGTGAGCCGCGGGAGCGAGCCCCACGACGAGGAGCCACGCCTCCGGATCGCCGAAGCCCGGGACGGGCCGGCCCCAGTAGGGCTCATCCCTGAAAGCCGCGCGCTTCACCCTTGCGACTTCCTCCCGCCACGCGACCAGCCTGTCGCATCGCCGACAGGCCGCGACGCGGTCGTTCAAGCGGTCGAGGGAGGTCGCGGGATCAGGCTCCGGCACTCGGCTCTGCAATCTCGACGAGGAGATCCGCGTCGGCGTGTTCCTTGGCGGCCGAGAGGACGACGGATGTGTTGGTCCCCTCGATGCCTGGCAGGCTCAGCATCCGCTTGATCTCCCGGTTCATCTCGGTCTCGTTCCTGAACCGACCGATCACGAGAACGTCGAACTCTCCCGTGATCTCGTATACGTGCGTGAGGTTGTGGTCGGCCGCGAGCGCGTCGACGATCGCCGGGAGAGCGTCTCCCCGAGCCTTGATCTTGGTCACGGCGACCAGGCCATAGCCGAGCGCTGCGTAATCCACAACCGGCCGAAAGCCCAGAACGACGCCCCTCTCACGCAGATCATTAAGCCTTTTGCTGACCGTGCTCGTGGAAACGTTCAGCACTCTGGCCAGCTGGCGAAGCGAGCGGCGGCCATCCTCCTGCAGGGCTCGAATGAGCCGCACATCCAGGTCCTGGTAGGTCATCCCGTCTTTTCCCTCATTGTGCGCGAGATCGGCTCGCTCCACTTTGGCCACGCCGTCCATGACGGCGCCTGCGTACGCTTCCAGCCCAACTGACAGGAGAACCACGCAGTGACGACTTCGCAACGCCACCGGACCGGGATGCTCTTCGCCATCGGGCTCTGGCTCGGCTCCGCGGGAGCCGCCTTCGGGCAGGAGGGCGAGGAGAAGGCAAGGGAGGGAACCCGGTGGTTCGTTCGAACCGAGCCGTTCGCTCCCCTCATCGCCGACCCGTTGGAGACTCAGATCCGCGGAGCGATCGTCTCGGCGAAGCTGGACCTAGAAGGGCTCGAAGGGGCCGACTCCACGGCGGTCGAGCTCCTCGAGGGGTGGAACGCGCAGGCCCAGGTAGCGATCGGCTACCGGCAGAACGTCGTGCAGTTCCAGGACGAGACAGCGAGCAGACCCGCCATCGCCATCGGCCTCGAGGCGGGCGTCCTGTCGCGCTTCCTTCTCGAGACCTCGCAGCGGGACTTTATCAGCGCGGATTTTCGGGTGGGCGTGCCGTTCCAGATCACCTGGTCGGGGTGGGAGGGACGGTTCGAGATCCTCCACATGAGCTCACACTTCGGCGACGACCTCTTCGACCGACTGGGGATCGCGAACACCCAGGTCACGTTCGACGGGCTTCAGCTGGTCGCCGCGCGGCGTCTGATACCACAGCTGCGTCTGTATGTCGGAGGGAACTTCAACTTCCACACGAACCCGGGCGTCGAGAAGCTGGCGGCGCAGTGGGGACTGGAGTGGGACAAGAGCGAAGTCGACGGCGACGGTCACGTCTTCCCGCTCTTCGCGGCCGACTTCCGAATCACCGACGAGACCGAGAGGGTGGCCGGGACGGCGCTGGCGGGCGCCACCTTCCGGATCTCGCGCACTCGGCTTCAGCTGGCCCTGCGTGGACATTTCGGGCCGTCAACGATCGGCAAGTTCCGCAACTTCGATGAGGACTTCATCGGGCTGAACCTGCGGATCATCCCGTAGGCATTCCGTAGGCGCGCGCTAAGAGGGACCCGTTACGGGGGACCGGCTACAAGTCGCTCGCCAGGCGGAAGCCCATGAACTGCCAGGTGGCATCAGGGACGAAGAAGTTCCGATACGTCGGCCTGAGGTGGCTGGCCGAGGTCGCGCACGACCCGCCGCGAAGGACGAACTGGTTGCACATGAACTTCCCGTTGTACTCGCCCAGCGCCCCGGGCAGAGGCCGGTAGCCGGGGTACGGTGAGTACTGGCTGCGGGTCCACTCCCAGAGATCGCCGTACATCTGACGCAAGGCAGGCGGCCGGTCGCCGGCCGGTGAGCCGCTTGCCGAGCCGGTCGCGGGGCTCGCGACGCCGGCCGGAGCCGGATGAAGCCGGCCGGACTCGAAGGTGTTGCCACGAATCGGCAGCTCCCGCGCCGCGACTTCCCACTCCTGCTCCGTCGGCAGGCGTGCGCCGGCCCAGCGTGCGTAGGCGTCGGCCTCGAAGTAGCTCACGTGGGAGACGGGCTCGTTCTCATCCACCTCGCGCATCCCCGCCAGCGTGAAGAGCCACCAGCGCCCATCGCGCTTCTCCCAGTAGAACGGCTCGCTCCATCCCCTCTGCCGCGCTGTGGCGAAGCCCTCGGAGAGCCAGAGCTCGGCCCGCTCGTACCCACCGTCTTCCATGAACGCCAGGTACTCACCGTTCGTGACCAGCCTGTCCGCCAGATGATACGGTTCCAGATAGTGCCGGTGGCATGGCGTCTCGTTGTCGTACGTAAAGGCCGAACCCCCGTGACCGATCTCGTGCAGGCCCCCGTCGAACTGCACCCAGGCTACCGGCCCGGCCGGGGCCGTCTCGGGCGGACTGTCACGGTAGGCGGGTCGGAGCGGATTCACCGAGAACACGTGCTTGATGTCCGTCAGCATCAGCTCCTGGTGCTGCTGCTCGTGATTGAGGCCGATCTCGATCAACGGCGACACGGACTCGAGGGTCGCATCTCCCGCGGTCTCGAGCAGTTCCGCGACGTGCTCATCAACGTAGGCGCGATACTCGTAGACCTCGTCGACCGTCGGCCGCGAGATGTATCCGCGTCGGTCCCGGCAGTGACGCTCGCCGGCCTGCACGTAGTAGGAGTTGAAGAGGTAGGCGTATTGGGGGTTCAGTGGTCGATACCCGGCCAGATGGGGCTCCACCACGAACGTCTCGAAAAACCAGCTGACGTGGGCCAGATGCCACTTCGTGGGACTCACGTCCTCCATCGTCTGAACCACGCAGTCCTCGGGCGCGAGCGGTGCCGCGATCCCTTCCGTCACGGCGCGCACGGCTCTGTATCGGTCCAGGACCTCCGCGGCGCTGGTATCCGGGGATGAAGCTGTGGACGGCGCGAGCGTCGCTTCCGTTGTCATGGCGTAGCTCCGGCATGAAGGAGAGTCGGCTCTGCCGAGCAGGGCAGAGCATGACTTCCGGAGCTAATACGGGAGTGGGCCTGGATGGTGCCGTGTGCCGTGCCGAACAGCGTCGGGCCGACCGGACCGCCCGCCGGTATCGAGACTCGGCAGTTGGCGGCCCGGCCGGGATCCTCGGCTCGGGAACTTCCTGGCGTCCGTCGGCTTCGACCTACGAGAACGCCACGGTGCGGGCGGACTCGAGGGGGCCGGTCAGGCTTCCTTCTTCTCCAGCCAGACGGGCGTCTGCTCGGTCTCCTTGGACTCGCCCTTCTCGGCTTTCTTCCCCTCGCCACCCTCCTGGAGCTTGTCCATGACCTTGGTGACGGAGCCATCGGCCTTCACGTCGCCATCCAACCCATCCAAATGCTGCAGCTCGACGACCGCCTGGTCACCGAGTAGTTCCTGCAACGCTTCTAGGGCCGTCCGGAGCTTTTCGGCGCGCTGATAGCACCCCTGGATCTGACGCTCGGTCTCGGCAAGCTCGGTCGTCAGTGCCTCGTGGCTCGCCTCCAACACGTCAACTCGCTCTGCCATCGGTGGTTCCTCCGCTCGTTCTCGAGTTTGGTTCCCGAACCGCTGTAACGCCGCCTCAAACCCCCGGGCAGGGATCGAGGGGCAAACTGACCGGGCGCAACGAATAGTTGTGGTCGTACAGGTTGGCGCCCGTCGCCTTGAAGTACTCCGACCAGAAGGTCTTGACCTCCTGGCTGGCATCCGTATCGATCCTCGCCCCGATCACGACGAGACAGATCCCGTCCAGGTCGGGCAGGCGGGCCGAGGCTCGCCGCGTCTCGACCCAATCCTTCGCCGGCATGCGGCGAAGACCCTCCATCTCGATCTCCGTGCCCGACTGTAGCATATCCGAGAAGAGATAGACGGCGGTCCGGTAGTCGCGGAACGGACTCACTTCCGCGGCGACATCGTGGAAGGTCGAGAGCAGGTCGGTGCCCATGATCTCCTCACGATCCGATGCGTCGGTGAAGGCTCGCAGATAGGCATCGGCATCGCGCTGGAATCGCGCCAGCGTGACCGAATCCCGCGCCACGTCCATGCCCTCCCACTCCCTCTTCGGCACATCCTGCGACCACCTTTGCGGCGGCTCATCCAGCGATAGCTGCAGCACCTGGACCGCGGCTATCCGGTCACCGTGGGAGAGCGCGGCGATCCGCTGCCGGGTGAGCTGCTGCGCGAGCTCGAGCTGGTAGTCTGAGATGCTGGCCGAGCGATCGTAGACGAAGATCGCCAGCTCGGGTGGCCCGGACTCCGCCTCCGATGCGTCCAGATTCGGTCCGGGACCGCACGCGGCGAGGCCGAGGCCCGTGATCGAAGCGACCAGAGCCGCCGCGGCTCGGGTCCGGCCTGAGTTTCGTCTGTCCATCAAGCGATCGCCTCCTCCGTGAAGCGTCGGCGCACGCTCTCGAACCGCTCCCTGAGCTCGCGCCGCTCGCGCTCGTAGTCTTCCGGATCCCTTGTCTCGGGATGCGTCTCCTGCGACTCCTCATCGATCTGCAGCCCGAGACGCACTCGCTTAGAGAAAGCGGGGATGGACTGGGGATCGAGGTCGCGCGCCCTGCCGTTCTCCGAACGGTAGAGAACGATGACGGCTTCTAACTGATGCACGACCCCCCGCCACTCTTTCAACGGCTGCTCGGTGACGAGGCTCTTGAGCTCGCGAATGCTCCGGACGAGATCGGCCAGGACGTTGCTGACCTTGGCGGCCGCCGTTTCGGCGAAGTCTATCTGCTGCACTCGCTCCGTCTCGAACGGACTCTCGTTGAACACCTCCTGCCGTTGATCGCGTCGGTGGAAGTACGCCGCGGAGATCGCGCACAGGACGAGGGTCATGTTGAGCAGCAGGATCGGGAAGCTGAGCCGGCTCATGGACGCCGCGTACTCCCTCAGGTGTGTCGCCGCACCCTCCATGTCATCGGCGCGGTTCGCTTGCTCGTTGGCGGCCAGAAGATCCCCGTCCACGCGAAGCCAGCCCGCGTTCCGGCGGAGTTCCTCGACGACCGCAATGTCTTCCTGGAAGCGCTTTTCGCCCACCTCGCCGAGCGTGACGCGAGCCTCGTAGAGCACGCCGAGGACCAGCAGCAGGCCGACACCGGCGAGGATCATTGGAATCACGCTCTCCATCGACGTCTTGCCCGACGTGGTCCTCTTCTGCTTGTCCCGGTGCATGACCAGGTCCCGCAGCGAGTGGCCGAAGAAGTGCGCGAGCACGCAGAGAAAGGTGATCACGCCGGCCGCGAGCAACGCCGCATCCGGCCGGAGGATGAACTGGGCGAAGACCCTCTCGACGCCGGCGAGCCAGCCCGACGACGTCTCGGCGACGAGCTGGATCTGACGCTCGGTAAGTGCATCGCGAGGCAGCAGGGCGCTGAAGACCGGCGCGTTGGCAAAGAACTCCACGATGCCCAGGAAAGAGATCGCCACCAGATATACCTTGGTCGGCAGGCCGCGACTTGCCTCGTTGGTCTTCTCCAGCTCCTCGGTTACCTCCTGGCGGTGGATCGCGGTCTTCGCCTTCAGGCGGCAGAGATCGTTCGTGAACCGCTCGAACCGGTCGATCTCGAGGGATGCGCCCCCCAGGCCGCTCGCGATTTCGCGCTCGATGTCGGCCACCTGCTGATTGAGTCGTCGGCGCTCCTGCGACTGCCAGCGCTGGAAGAAGGCCTTGCAGCGCTGCCTGAGCTCGAGCTCGGTCTCGCTACCTCTCGAGTTGCTCGGGTCGGGCAGGCCGGACGCCGCGTCCTCTCTCGCGACCTGAATGGCCGCCTCGCGAAGCCGCTCTATCCCCCCTTGGAGGGGGTCGTAGCCCTGAGCCGATCCGTACCCGTTGGCCGACGGCCCGACGGCCTCGAGCGCCGCGGCGCCCATTCCGTTCGCCGCCTCGGCGGGCTCGACATCCGTTTGCTCGAGCCACCTCGGGCGTTGACCAACGGCTTTAGTCGACATGTGACTCGGTCTCCTCGTTGTCTGCCTGCGGGTCGGACGTATCCAGGAAGTACGCCCCGCACGCCAGCTTGAGCATCGGCGTCGCGAGCGACGCCTCGACCTCCAGGTACTGCGCCAGGTCACA
>JBDGZR010000010.1:0-29977 GCA_039588495.1 Gemmatimonadota bacterium
TCACCGTACGGTGCGCTTGTCTGACCCGAACAGCGCATGTGGCGAGGACCCACACGTGCGTCTCGGAAAGCATAGCATCGTATCGTCCCGGCCCACACCTCCGCGTACTCTCTCCTTTCCCAGGCTCACCTCGATCTTCTCTATATCGTCAGGCGGAATGGTCAGAGATGCATCGGCATCTTCGGGCACGAGATCCTCCTCGGCTAACTGGCGGGTGGGGCCTCCGCGGGCAGACGCGACCAGACTAACATCGGTTTGACGCTACCTCGTCTCAGGCGGCACGTCCTGTCGTGAAAACCTTGTCTCGAACTGTGGTGGAAACTCCCAGTGAGCAGCGTATGGTCTAGTCGTATGCACGAAGGGGCAGCCACAGGGCAGTAGCCGCGCGTATCAACAGCTAGGCACACACTGCTAGCTGCCAACTCACCGTCACGCTCTCAACCCTGGCAGTGAGATCGCCATCGGCGTGAACGGTGAAATGGATGATCCAGTGGGTGGTGACGGTACTAACGAATTCGGCTCCATTGCCCAGGTTCTTGTGCTCGTTCAGTGCTAACACGACACCAGCCCCGTGATACGTGTCCCCGCTAACTTGGCACCACCGGTGCCGTCGACACCCCGGTGGAACGGATTCCAAACAGCCCCTCATTGGGAGTCCCGTTCTTGGTGATCCCGACGAACGCTTCTGAGAGACCGGCCTCCTCGGCCCGGGCAGACCGTTCGGCGTCGGAAGGCCCTTCCTGGGCGGCGACCGGGAGCGGCATCGCGCACGAGATCACGATCATGCATGGGAGAGCTAGTCGCGGGACCAGATGCATTGCAGCCTCCGTTCGATCCGTGAGTGAGAGCGGGCGGCGGGATCCGAGCCCATTCGGAATCCTCTGCTTCGGGCACTCTATCGGCTAAACTGTGATGTTCGCCATACGGACAAGACCAGAGCCATCGTCTCAAGGCAGTCGACCGATGAGTGAAGCAGGAAGCGAACAGACCAAGGAGACGAAGAAGATGTCCAGCAGATTCTCACGCAGGGAGTTCCTTCAGACCGGAGCGATGGCGACAGGCGGACTGCTCGCGACGCGAGGCATCCCGCTCGAAACCGAGGCCTTCGCCGCGATGTCGAAGCGCGGCGCTCCGAGTGACACCGTGCGCTTCGGTGTCATCGGCGTCGGCATGCAGGGCTCGGGCCTGCTTTCGGACGCTCTCAGGATCCCTGGTGTCGAGTGCGTCGCTGCCTCGGATCTCTACGATGGTCGTCACACGTTGGCCAGGGAGATGGCCGACGATCCCGACCTGCCGACGACGCGCCGTTATCAGGATCTCCTCGATCGCAGCGACATCGACTGCGTCATCGTCGCCGTGCCCGACCACCACCACCGGCAGGTCGTGGTGGATGCCGTCCAGGCAGGCAAAGACGTCTACTGCGAGAAGCCGATGTCTCACACGGCTCCAGAGGGATTCGACATGGTCGAAGCGGCCAGCTCGTCCGGCCGGATCGTGCAGGTCGGATCACAGAGAACCAGCTCGGCCCTGTGCGCCAAGGCGAGGGAGCTCTATCAGAACGGAGTCATCGGCCAGGTGTCGATGGTGGAATTGTCGCTGGGTCGCAACTCGCCGACCGGCGCGTGGCAGTATCCTCCTCCACCCGACCTGTCGCCCTCGAACCTGGACTGGCCGGCCTGGCTGGGGAATGCCCCGCAGATCCCCTTCAACGCCGAGCACTTCGCGCGCTGGCGCTGCTGGAAGGAATACGGCACGGGCGTGGCGGGAGACCTCATGGTGCACCTCATCAGCGGCATGATGTACACGCTGGGCTGGGATGCCCCGCCGCGTACTGCCCAATCCCTGGGGGGCATCTATCGGTGGAAGGACGGACGCAACATGCCCGACCTCCACACGGTCCTGTTCGACTACGGCGGCGTTCCCGTCTACGTGCGACTCGGGCTTGGCACGGCTACTCCCGAGGTCGCTCGCTTCATGGGGCCCAAGGGCATTCTCGAGGCGACCGGGGAGACGCTGACGCACTCCCCTCAGGCCGGCCGCGACACCTACCCGAGCTACTATTCGAGCAGTTTCCCTCGGACGATGAGGGAGGAGTACCGTGCCGGCTGGCACGCCGAGAACGATCCGACACCAGGCAGCGAGCCGGTGGTCGGCAGCACCCTCTACACGGGACACGACTGGGACGACGTCGTCCCACACTTGTGGAACTTCTTCGAGGCCGTCAGGAGTCGCGAGCCCGTCGTTCAGGACGCCGTGTTCGGCAACCACGCCGCCCTCGCGTGCCACATGGCCAACGAATCCTTCTTCCGAGAATCACCCGTGCGGTGGGACGGTCAAACGAGGACCATGAGGAGCTGACGTCAACGCAGGCCGGCCTCGAAGGAGGTCGGCCTCGAAGGAGACGGACCGCCATGGAAGGACGTGTCAGGGTAGGTATAGTCGGCTCACGATTCATCTCGAGTATCCACGCCGATGCCCTACAGCAATGCGCGGCGGCAGAACTGTTGGCCGTTGCCTCACCGACAGATGATCACGCTCAGCGCTTCGCCGAGCGCCACCACATCCCGCACCGGTTCACCGACTATCGCCAGATGCTCGAGATGGACGAGATCGACATGGTCGTCGTGGGCGCACCCAACGACCTGCACTGCTCCATCACCGTCGATGCCGCACGGGCCGGCAAGCATGTCGTCTGCGAGAAACCGCTCTGCCTGAACCTGGTGGAAGCCGATCGCATGATCGAGGAGTGCCGCACAGCCGGCGTGAAGCTCATGTATGCGGAGGAGCTCTGCTTCGCACCCAAGTACGTTCGCCTGAAGGAGCTGTTGGACAGCGGCGCACTCGGCAGGCCGGTCTTGATTAAGCAGTCCGAGAAGCACGACGGGCCTCACGCCGAGCACTTCTGGGACGTCAGCCGATCGGGCGGCGGGGTCACGATGGACATGGGCTGTCACGCGATCGAGTTCTTCCGCTGGATGCTGGACCGGCCCGCGATTTCATCCGTTTACGCACAGATGGGCACCTACGTGCACACGGAGAGGACGCTGGGGGACGACAACGCCGTGCTGATCCTCGAGTTCGAGGGCGACGTGGTCGCGGTGGCCGAGGAGAGCTGGAGCAAGCTCGGAGGCATGGATGACCGTGCCGAGGTCCATGGATCTGGCGGCGTCGCGTACGCCGACCTCCTGCACGGAAACGCCATCGAGACGTACAGCGCCGTCGGCTACGACTATGCCGTCGAGAAGGCCGGCAGCACCAAGGGCTGGTCGTTCACGGTCTATGAGGAGGCATGGAATTACGGCTTTCCGCAGGAGTTTGACCACTTCGTGACCTGCGTCCGGGACGACAGGCAACCGCTGGTCACTGGAGAGGACGGGCGCGCGGTGCTCGAGGCCATCTTCGCCGCCTACGAATCGGCACGCACCGGACGCAAGGTCGACCTGCCGTTCGAAACGGATGCGGCCAAACCTCACGACCTGTGGCGCCCGGAGGTGTAGACTCTTCAAGCAGTGGCTCGGCAGCCGCGAAGCGCCGCGTCCGATAGATCAGACAGATCAGCCCATACCGGTAGCTCGCGTCAATCGTCGCTGCGCCTCCTCCACATCCCGGTAGTAGTCACGGCGCAGAAGCCGAGATGCCGCGTCCTCGTCGAGAATGGTGGTCGCGTCCGGATGAAGCTGCAGGGCGGACGCCGGAACCTGGGCCGTGATCGGTCCCTCGACCATCTCGCGTACCGCGAGGGCCTTCTCTTCACCCAGAGCGAGGAGCAGGCAGGATCTTGCCTCGAGGACGGTCCCCACTCCCATGGTGATCCCCAGGCGTGGCAGCTCATCGAGGTCCTCGAATGATGGTGCGTTTGCCTCGAGGGTCTCCGGGGTGAGGGTCTTCACTCGGGTACGGCTGCCGAGCGACGAACCCGGCTCGTTGAATGCGATGTGGCCGTTGGATCCGATTCCGAGGATCTGCAGGTCGATTCCCCCGGCCTCGCGGATCGCAGTCTCGTACGACTCGCATGCGGCGGAAGGATCCTCGGCTCTACCATCCAGAACGTGGGCGTTTGCCGGATCCATGTCGATGTGGTCGAAGAGGTTCCGGCGCATGTAGGCCGCCCAGCTCGCGCCATGGTGGGGCGGGAGTCCGATGTAGTCGTCCAGGCTGAATGTGACCACGTGCGAAAAGGAGAGCCCCTCGTCGCGGTGTCTGCGAACCAGTTCGGCGTACAAGCCGAGCGGAGTCCTGCCGGTCGGAAGGCCGAGAACGCAGGCGGGCGATCGGCGGATGAGGTCGGCGACGCGCGTGGCCGCTCGGTTGGATACTGCCGCGGCATCGGGCTCGATGATGACTCGCATCCGGCCTCCAAATGGTACCAGGTTCAACGCATGGCCACTTGGCGTCATCAACGTAGTCTCACCAACCTGCGGGTGGTAGCCATCATCGAGGGCTTCTGCCGATAGAGCTCCGGAACCGCACAATGTGCTTGGAGTACGCACGTCCGGCGCTCGGATGCCTCAGGCGCTCCAGGATGTGACGTTTATCGGGAGGCTGTAGAAAGATGCGTAGTCAAGCAGTATCGGCCGGCGGACCGTGGCGAATAACGAACCGGATCCGCAAGCGTCTGGGGCTGATGGCCGTCGGGCTCGCGCTTCTTCCGTCCTGCCAGGAAGGCGAGATCCTCGCCCCCGACGCGCCCGTCGCCCCGCACAACGAAATCACGGAACCAGGGGTCCTCGCGTCCGGGTACCGGATTCCCGACGGGATCGCGGTCATCAGCGAGGAGGAGTTCCTGTTCGCCGAGCGAAGTGGTGCACTCTATCACTACGTGGGCGGCGAGGTGACCGCGATCGCGGGCATCCCCGAGTCCAGGACCGTCGACATGTTCGGTGGCCTGCTGGACGTCAGCCTTCATCCCGGTTTCGAGGACAACCGGCTGGTCTACATCGCGTACAACGACGCGGGGTTCGGATTGGCGGTCGCACGCTTCGAGCTTCGAGATGACCGAGCCCGGAACCTGGAAGTGGTCCACGAATCGAACGACTTCTCGATCGGTTCGAGAATCGCCTGGGAGGACTCGTCCCACTTCTTCCTGTCGTTCGGCGTGGGAGGCAGTCCCTACCCTGTCCCGGGCCCCCAGGATCTCGGCTCCGATCTGGGAAAGATCCACCGACTCACGGCCGATGGGGGGATCCCGCCGGACAATCCGCTGCTCCCCGGCGCGTCCGCACCCTCGACCATCTGGTCGTACGGTCATCGAAACCCCCAGGGGCTCCACTACGATGCCGCGCAGCAGACGCTGTACGAGAGCGAGCACGGTCCCATGGGCGGCGACGAGCTGAACATCATCACCGCGGGAGGCAACTACGGATGGCCGCTGTTCTCCTACGGGCTCAACTACGACGGGACGCCTGTATCCGACATGACGGAAGAGGAGGCCGCCGCCGTGTCGATCCTTCCGGCCAAGTTCTGGGGTCCGGATTTCCGCGTCGCACCGTCGGGGCTGCTCCTCATCGAGGACGGCCAGTTGCCGTCCTGGACCGGTTCGTTTTTGTTGGGGGCCCTCAACCCCCAGCACCTGCTCCGCTACGACCCGGCCACCGATGAGACGGAGATCGTACTCACGAATGTCGGGCGGGTCCGCGATGTTGCACGGCTTCCGAGTGGCAAGCTGCTGATCTCGGTGGATGCCGGGAGCCCGAGTCCGTCCCGTTCGGGCCGGATCATCCAGCTGTCGCCCGAGGGAGACCTTCCCTGAGCGGACCCCGCCAATCGCCTACTACGCCTGCGCCCCGATCACCGCAACTGTGAGCCACGGCCATCGACCAACAGCGTCGTCAATCGCGCGGTACTCGAAGACTGACCGTCCCGGCGTGCGGCCTGCCTACGCTCCACGCCGCCGGCGAACGCGCATCCCGTCCCACACGGTTCGAGTGGCCTGCCGGATAAGCCCATCAACGTCCACGGCGGCCAGGATCTGACCGTCGATCAGCAACAAGGCCAGCCCGTGCACCGCGCTCCAGGCCACGTAGGCCTGCTCTCGGGGATCCTGCCGCTTGATCTTGCCGCTCTCCTGATAGGCCTGGATCATGTCGACCAGTTGCTCGAACAGGGCGTTCCCGGCCTCCCGCAGCTCGGGCACGTCTCGGCGCGCGAGCCCCTCTCTGCCGTACATCAGGCGATAGTGCGCCGGATTCTCGAGGGCGAAGCGCACGTACTCCTCGCCCATCCGCCGGATCTGCTCGACTCCGGAGCGCGGGGCACCCGCGCCAATGGCCTGCAGGCGGCCGTTGAGACGACTGAACCCGGCCGCGGCGACCGCGACCAGCAGCGCGGTCTTGTCCTCGAAGTGGCGATAGGCTGCAGCCCTCGACACGCCGAGGCGCCGGCCGAGCGCCCGCATCGTCACGCTCGCAGCACCTCCCTCGGCGATCATGGCCGCGGCCTCGTCGAGCAGCGCCGCCCGAAGGTCCCCGTGATGATACGCCCTGGCCTGGTCCGTCATACCTAAACATGACGTGAAATGTTGACGCAGTCAACATCTGATGTTATACTGTATGTTGACAGCGTCAACACTGGCGATCTGCGCTTACCGGGACCCGACGTCCGGGTTAACGATATGGCGATCTCCATGTCTCACTTCACCTCCGATCGGGAGCGGCGCCTCTGGTTCTACGCGCTGGCCGTCGTGGTGGCGATCTACTCCACCCTGGGGCTGGAGGGCACGCTGGCCGAGGTCTGCGCGAGCGCGGCAGTGGAAGGGCGCAAGGGGCCGGTCCCGGTACCCTGTAGCGGCCGAGCACAAGCTGGACGGCTGATCAAGGAGACCCAATATGGCGATCAACGAGGAACTGACCGGTTTCATCCGAGAGGCCCTGAGTCGGGGTCTGCCACGCGACGAGATTCGAGGCGTCCTGCGTCAGGCTGATTGGTCGGAGGAGGAGGCCGAGGCAGCGCTCCGGTCGTTTGCCGCGGTCGACTTTCCTATCGCCGTCCCACGGCCACGCCCCTCGCTCTCGGCTAAGGAGGCCTTCCAGTACCTGGTCCTCTTCGGGACGCTCTATCTCAGTGCTTACGGGCTGGGGAGCCTCCTCTTCCAGTTCATAAACCTCGCGTTCCCGGACCCTCTCTGGTCTCAGCACGAGATCGGCGCGATACCCAGGGCCATCCGGTGGGCGGTAGCATCGCTCGTGGTCGCGACGCCCGTGTTCCTCTACGCCGCACGGACCATCAGCCGAGAGATCGCTGCCTCACCCCTGAAGCGAGCCTCTCCTGTGCGCCGGTGGCTCACATACCTGACCCTGGCGATCGCCGCCGGCATCCTGATCGGTGACTCCACCAGCCTGGTCTACAACCTCCTCGCTGGAGAAGCGACCGCCCGCTTCCTACTCAAGACCCTCACGATCGGGAGCATCGCCGGTACCGTCTTCGTCTACTATCTCCTCGATCTTCGGCGAGACGAGAAAGAGGTGGGTCGTTGAAACCGTCTCTCGGCAAGACCATAGTGGCCACGGCCACCACCCTGGTCGTGGTATCGATCATCGCCGGCGTGATCCTGGTTGGATCACCGGCCCGAGGCCGCCTGGAGCGACTCGATGCGGGGCGAATCGAGGACCTCAGGGGGATCATGCCGGCGATTGATCTCTTCTGGAGGCGCAACGAACGGCTGCCGGCATCTCTCGAGGAGCTGACCGAGGATCCGCGCGTCCAGGTGAACATCGTCGATCCGGGTTCAGCCCAGCCGTACGACTATGCGTTGCTGGATGAGGAGACCTACGAGCTCTGTGCCATCTTCGATCGCGAGTCGCCGAAAAGCACGCGTCGCACAACAGGCGACTTCTGGAGCCACGGGGTGGGCAGGCGGTGTTTCGAGTTGAGCGTCGATACGAGTGGTCGAGCGGCGGACAGGTGACCCGACTCGCGTGGCTCTGCGTGTGCGTCGGGACCCTGTCGGGTTGCGCTCCTCCGCCACCCGATGGGGCGCAGTCCGTTGTCGTCGTGCATGGCCTCGGCCGCACTCCCGGATCGATGACGATCCTCGCTTCGCGGCTCAGGGATGCCGGTTTTCGAGTCGTCAGCTTCGGGTATCCATCGACATCGGAGGAGATGGAGGCCCTCGTCGACCGGCTCGACTCCCAAGTGGCGCAATGCTGCGGGCACGAGGCAGAAACCGTGCACTTCGTCACCCACTCGATGGGGGGAATCCTGGTCCGGAGCTACCTGGACCAGCAGCCCGAGGCGCACCAGGGGCGGGTCGTGATGTTGAGTCCTCCCAGCCAGGGAAGCGAGGTGGTGGACGCGTTCGCCGACTCGCCCATGCTTCGGGCCGTGTTGGGTCCTGCCGGCTCGCAACTCGGGACCGACTCCACGGCGATCCCCAGCCGGCTGGGCCCGGTGCGATTCAGCCTGGGCATCATCACCGGCAACCGGAGCCTGAACCCGCTGTATTCATGGCTTATCCCAGGGCCGGATGACGGCAAGGTCGGCGTTGATCGGGCCAAGGTAGAGGGAGCGGCAGGCTTCCTGGTCGTTCCCGCGAGCCACACCTTCATCATGAATCGTGGGGATGTGGCTGAACAGGTCGTCTTTTTCCTCCGCCACGGTCGTTTTCGCCCGCCGGACCCGTAGGCGGTCCACCCGAGTGTCACGGAGTCGAGATTACGTGTCCTCGCGGGTCTCGAACATGCGTCGAATCGGCTCCCGGGGAACCGGCTCCTGCCGCCATTCGACCTTCTTGTCGCGGTCCCAACGCCAGAGCCAGTGAACTCCCGCCGGGCCCACATAGTTGTCGGGCAGGCCGTAGGCTTCGTCTTCGAGAGCGTCGGCCAGGCTGATGAAGCGGTAGCCCCGCCGCTGCATCATTGCCACGAGCCGATCGAGACAATCGGCGTTGAGCTCGGATGCGTGGAGAAGCAGTACGTGCTTGATCTGGCGGTCCAGCACGTCGAGGGCGGCCTGTTCGAGAAAGGCGAAGTGCTTCTCCGAAAACTCCAGGTAGGCGTCCGTCACTGCGTCCATCGTCTCCCGGTCACCACGCGTGCGGGCCTGGCTGTAGATAGCGGCATACATCCAGTCCCAATTCTCCAACGTGACGGGCGCGACGGTGTATCCTCTCGTATTCAGCCAACTCTCGAAGTCCCGACGTACCGCAAGGGTCCCACCGGTTCGCAGAAACGGATGGCGAAACCACCGAAGCTCCCGGTTGCGTTCGGCCAGTAGCCGGCTCGTGACCGTCTCACCCCTGATCACATCCTCCTTGAAGGCTTCCAGGGGAGTCTCGTACAGCGATGGGTGGGAGTAGGTGTGGTTACCCAGCTCATGGCCAGCCTCGAGCCACCGCCCCAGCAGGTTGATCCTCGCGTCGACCTCTCCCCGCCGGACATAAAGCTTTTCTTCGTTGACCAGCCCGACCGCGCTGATCCCGTGCTTCTCCAGGCCGGCCACCAGGCTTTCCGTCATTGCCTGCAGCCGGCCGAGGGGAATCCCCGACTGGCTGGCCGGCAGGTCATCGAAGGTCACGGCAACCTCGATGATCTTCTTCTCGGTGGCCGAGGGGGCCACGAGGCGCATGGTCAACAGCAACAGCGAAACGAGGTTCATCTCGCGAGACCGAGTGCGTCAAGCTCATCAGCTGCCACGCGTCGGGGTCGCATCGATGCCTCCTGTAAGCAGTCAGCTCGTAGGATCGTGGTCGACAGCTTACGCCAGTCACCACCCTGACGTCGAATCGCCGCCCGCGTGGGCGGCAGTTGGAACCGGGAGCAGGGGCAGGCGGTGGGGGCTCTTGCCGATGCGATTCAATTCCGCAGCTTGATTGTTGAAATCACGGCGTGGTGAAAGAAGCGATCCACGATCCACCCAGGGCGCGCACAAGGAGCTGGAACCGTGAAGATCGGGGTACTCGGATCAGGGGCCGGTGGAACGGCCGTCGCCTTCGATTGGTCGGGACACGGCCACGATGTCTTCCTGTTCGACTTCGAACGATTTCCGGACAACGTCCGTCAGATCGCCGCATCGGGGCGGATCGAGGCCGAAGGGGACTTGGAAGGCGAGGCTACGATCTCCTACGCAGGTCACGAGATCGACCGGGTGATGAGCGGCGCCGACATCGTGTTCCTGGTGGGACCCGCGTTCGCCACGCGACCGTTGGCCTCGGCGTGCGCCCCGTTTCTGGAGGCGGGGCAGGAGGTCGTCATCTGTCCCGGTTCGACCGGTGGGGCCCTGGCCTTCAAGCACGAAGCCGGCCTGGACGTGGCGTCGGATGATATCCGCGTTTCGGAGACCTCGACGCTGCCCTACGCGGTTCGGCTGACGACGCCCGGACACATCCGCGTCTTCCTCAAGCTCGGTGGCGGCTTTTTCGTCGCCACGCTCCCCGCGCGGCACACGGCACACACGCTCGGCCTGCTCCGGGAGGTGTATCCCGGACTCGAGCCGGCTCGAAGCGTCCTCCAGACGACGCTCCAGAACGCCAACCCCGTCATCCATCCCGTCGTCACCCTGCTCAACACGGCTCTGCTCGAGCGCACGGGCGGCGACTTCCTGTTCTACGAGGAGGGTGTGACACCGGCCGTCGGCCGATTGATCGAGGCGGTGGACCAGGAACGGATAGCCATCGGAAGGGCACTCGGGATCGAGGTCGTCCCAGACCCCGAGCTCAGCCTCCGGCAGGGCTACATGACGGCAGCCTCTTACGAGGACGGGTACCGGAGCGCGCCCGGCTTTCGAGGCATCAAGGCCCAGCCGAGTCTCGATCACCGGTATCTGAACGAGGATGT
The DNA here is from genome assembly GCA_039588495.1 of Gemmatimonadota bacterium. GTDB lineage: Bacteria > Gemmatimonadota > Gemmatimonadetes > Palauibacterales > Palauibacteraceae. Next base: position 10,770 of record JBDGZR010000010.1, read on the forward strand.
CGGCTACGGATTGGTCTTCCTTTCCGCCCTCGGCCGTCAGATCGGTGTCGAGACCCCGATCATGGATTCGGTGATCGAGCTCACGTCGCGTCTCATGAACCGGAATTACCGGGCCGAGGCACCGCACACTCCGACAGCGCTCGGCATAGCGGACCTCGATTCGCGTTCTCTCCAAGAGCTGGTGTCCTAGGGCAATCCATTCCCGCGGGCATGAAACCTCACCCGCCCTTCATGCCTCTAAGAAGCGGAAGGAGACGCCCATCAGAAATCGCAGGCCGCCGTCTAGGCGGCCCATGAACATAGAGGAGAGTCGACGTGACCAAGATCGTCGTTTTGGGAGGCAGCTTCGGAGGTATGACGAGCGCCTTCGAGCTCAAGCGAAAGCTCAAGGACAATGCCAGGGTCGTCGTCATCTCTCGGGACAAGAACTTCGTTTACATCCCGTCGCTGATCTGGGTGCCGTTCGGCCGGCGAACGGTCGAAGACATCACCTTTTCCGCCGAGGAGACCATCAAGGATGGCGACATCGAGTTCATTCACGACGAAGCTATCCGCGTTGTGGGCGAAGAGAGCAAGATAGTCTTGAAGTCCGGTCGCACGGAGAGCTATGACTACCTGATCGTAGCTACCGGCGCCTCGCTGGCCTGGGATGCGATCCCGGGCCTCGGACCCAAGCATCACAGCCACTCGATCTTTACGCCCCCGGACGCGGAAAAGACCTACGAGGCCTGGAAGGCGTTTACCGAAGATCCAGGACCGGCGGTCATCGGCGCGGTGCCTGGAGCCAGCTGCATGGGCGCCGGCTACGAGTACCTGTTCAACTTCGATCGCCATGCCCGGAAGGCGGGCATCCGCAAGCAGACGCCGATCACCTGGGTCACTCCGGAGCCTGCTCTGGGGCACTTCGGCATCGGAGGCATCAAGGGCGGAGAGGCGATGCTCAAGATGTTCCTCAAGATGCAGGGCATCGACTATCGCGCCGACGCGGCTATCAAGGAGGTCACCGAAGATTCGGTCGTGCTAGAGTCCGCTGAAGTCCTCCCGGCCAAATGGAAGATGCTGGTGCCGCCCTTCCGAGGGGCGAAGGTCGTCTTCGACTCGCCCGGATTGGGTGACGAGAAGGGTTTCATCCAGACCGACGACACCTATCGGCATCAGCAGTACCCCAACATCTTCGCCGCCGGCCTCGCGGTTCAGGTGGTCAACCCGTTCCTCGGTTCTGTCCCGTTCGGTGTGCCGAAGACCGGTTATCCCACCGATGAGATGGCCAAGACCGCCGTCGAGAACATTCAAAAGCTCATGGAGGGTCAATCGAGCCTGGCCTGTAAGCAGTTCGGCTCGATCCCGGGCGTCTGCGTCATGGACGCGGGCAACAAGGAGGTGCTGATCCTCACCAACAGCCTCTTCCCGCCCCGTAAGTTCGCCATGATGGTGCCGAACCTGTTTGGCGACTTCTTCAAGGTGATGGTGGAGAAGATGCTGATGCTCAAGTATCGACGCGGCTGGTCGTTCCTTCCCTGAGCCGGTGCAGTTTGCCTGAGTTGTTCAGGCCGTAGACGTCACGCCTCGAGGCGGTCGAAGCGGATCACTGCTGGCTTCGACCGCTCGCTGCTTCTTGCGGCGCAGCCGCTTGATCCGTTCGCTGACGCGGTTCCGGAAGCTCATGCGGATGAAAAGGCGCAGAATCGACCGGTCCTTTACCATCCAGCGAGCGACCTTTCTGGAGACCGCGGAGAGGTTGAAGAAAGCATCCAGGATCTCGGCGCGCGCCCGCACGATCTCATCGTGGGTGAAGTGCTTGAACCGGATCGAGGGCATGTCCTTTCGAACCCGGTCCCAGTCGCGGCTCGCGCGCCCCTCCTTCTCGAGCCGGTCGAACAACGGGGTGCCCGGCCACGCGGTCATCAGGAAGACCCGGGGGAAGTCCGCGTCCGCCTCCCGAAGCTCCCGGATCAGTCGTCGCGGGTACTCCTTGTCGTGCGCATCCATCCCCAGGATGCAGGAGGCGATGACGCCGATGTTGTGATCGTGAAGGGTACGGACCGCCTTCTTATAGTCCACGCCCAGGTTCTGCCGTTTGTTCACCTCCTTGAGCGCGGTCTCGTCCGTGGCCTCGAAACCGAGGAAGACCGCGCGGCATCCGGCGCGGTACATCAGGTCCAGCAGCTCGTGGTCCTCGGCCACGGTGACGGTGGTCTGGCATCCCCAGTAGAACCCGTAGTTCCGCCGGATCATCTTCTCGAGCAGGGCCTTCCGGTCCTCGACGGCGTCCTCGCCGTAGCCCATGAAGTTCTCGTCGGTGACCACGACGACCGGGTGCCCCCTCACGGAGTCGAAGTCGGCGAGCACGGTATCGTGCGGGATAGCGCGGTACTTTCGATGAGGGAAGACGGTCAGGTAGCAGAACGAGCAGTGGTACGGACAGCCCCGTGAGGTCATCACGGATGGGTACTCGTAGTTCTCGTGGATGAGGTCGCGGCGAGGGGTCCCCAGATCGTCCAGAGATACGTCCATTCGTCCGAAGTATCTCTTCCGCAGCCCTCCCGCCTCGAAGTCCTCCAGCAGCTCGCGCCACGGCCCCTCGCCCTCACCCGCTATCACGGCGTCGAAGTGCTCGAGGGCCTCGTCAGGGAGGGCGGTGACGTGGGCGCCGCCGCCCACACAGGTGATGCCGCGATTGCGCAGTTCGTCCGCCAGCTCGTAGGCCCGGGTGATTCCGGGCGTGATCGGGGAGAACGCTACGAGGTCCGCCTCGAGGCGCGCGGCATCGACCTTCTCGCCCACGTACTCGTCGTCGACCGTGATCCGGTAATGGTCCGGAGTGTGTCGCGCCAGGTACGCGAGTGCCAGCGGGCTGTAGAGGAGCTCTTCGCCGCGGGTCTCGTTGTACCGGGACGGATAGACCATCCTCAGATCGATCATCGAGGCCTCAGGTTATTGCGGAATCGTCCCTCGAATGATCGTGAAACTACGCCTGCCTCCGTATCGCCGTCGAGATCGGGGGTGCCGCCGAAGCTCGTTGCCGGCACGCGACACCGGGTGTAGGATTTAATCGAATGGAGCGTAGTCAGCCAGCGCCGTGAACGGCAGGAAGCCCGCAACCATGCGGGCTTTCGTGCGTAGGTCCGGTTGTTGCGCCTTCTTGGTACGTCTATACTTCAAGAGTCGAGCATGCAGCACGTTGTAGTCCCGGATGTAGAGCCGATACTGGCAGCCCTGGACGGACTGCCAACGGCCTTCGAGGCTCCGCCTCACGTTTATGCCGTGTGCTGTCCGCGGTTCGAGCCGGCCCCGTACGCGGAGCGGCCCGCGCTCCGGCACCCGCGGCTGCGGCTATACGTCCATGTGCCCTTCTGCCGCTACAAGTGCAGCTTTTGCCACTATGCCGTGCTCATTCGCAGCGCAGATGACTCCGACATCATGGAGCGGTACGTCGCGTCGGTGCGGGATGAGCTGGCATGGGTCGAGCCCGGGACGCGGCTGTCACAGCTCTTCGTCGGAGGCGGTACGCCGACCGCTCTACCTCCTCACCTCCTCGAGCAGCTGCTCCAGGTTGTCACCGAGCGCGTCGATATGAGCCAAGCCAGCGTCAATGTTTGCGAGTCGTCCCCTGAAACGGTCACCGCCCACCACGCCGAGGTCATGGCCCGCAACGGGATCGGCCGGGTCAGCATGGGTGTGCAGAGCCTCGACGAAGGCGTCCTGGAGGCGATCACGCGACGTCACTCGGTGCGTCAGGCTGAAGAGGCCATTCGGATGCTTGCCGGGACGGGTCTCATCGTGAACGTCGACCTCATCTACGGCCTGCCCGGCCAGACGGCGGACGACCTCCGCCGCGACGTGCTCCGGGCGTCCGAGTTGGGCGTGCACTCGCTCACGCTCTACGAGCTGCGGCTCGGCGAACGCACCCTCGTCGGCGCGACGCTGGCCGAGAACGAGCGGCTGGACCTGGACCGCCTGATCCGCTGGCGATCGGTCGTGCGGGCCGCCACTGCGGAGGCCGGCTTCGTGCAGACGCGCTGGCACACCTACAAGCGTGAAGAGGGTGTGGCCAAGGCACACAGATGGATGCCTACCTTCGATGCGACGAGCGACGGTTTCCAGTTCGGCGTGGGCAACAGCGCCCGCTCCCATCTCGGCTACAAGATATACCGCAACGTTCGCGCGCCTCAGGCTTACATGAAGCGCATCGCGGCCGGCGAGAGCCCCGTGGAGGAGGTCTTCGAGCTCGACGATGAGGATCGCCGCACCATGTCCCTGGCTCGATCGATCGGAGATGGCGGAATCGTCGATCGGGCACAATACGAGGACGCATTCGGCCGCTCTTTCGATCGGGACTACGGGCCGCGCTTGGAGCGCCTCGTCGCCGCGGACCTCGTATGGGATGACGGTGACCGGATCGGACTGACGGAGACCGGCAGACTCGTCCACGATCGCGTCACGATGGCCCTGTATCCACCGAGGGCGATCGAGTCGCTAAGGGCAAAGGGCGACGTGATCGACCGGCGGATTCGCGAGCGCGTGCAGCGCAGGAAGACGGGGCGCGGATTGCCGTCCGCGGCGACCCAGTGAGCCCGGTGTCCGCCCGATCCGACCGGCTGACGTGCGCCATACCCGGTTGGCCGCCTTCTTCGGCGCGGCTACTCGTCGGTGTTCTTCCGGGAGAGGGGGTGGGGCCCGAAGTCGTCGAGGCCGGCCTGGCCGCGATCCGCGCCGTCGAGCGGCGCACCGGCCATCGTTTCGAGATCCGCGTGGGCGGCGCGATCGGCACCGAGGCGATGCGGAAGCACGGCTCTGCGCTGCCGAGCGAGGTCGCCGATCTCTGCGACCGGGTGTTCGAGAACGGAGGCGCGGTATTCAGCGGCCCCGGGGGCAGCCGTTTCGTCTACGATCTTCGGGCGCGGTTCGACCTCTACTGCAAGCTGACGCCCATCAAGCCCGTAGCGGCACTGCGGGACGCCGGTGTCGTGCGGCCGGACCTGCTGGACGAGGTCGACGTCGTGATCGTGCGCGAGAATGCCGGCGGCCTCTACTTCGGGGATTCGCACCGCGAGACCGGCCTGGCACGGCAGACATTTGCCTACCGCGCCGAGGAAGTACGTCGCATTCTCGAGGTGGCCGTGCGGCTCTCCGCGGCACGCGGGAGCCGCCTCGCACTGGCCATCAAGCCGGCGGCGATGCCTGCCGCCTCCGGACTCTGGATCGAACACTTCGAGGCGATGTCGACCGGGCTGGAATGCCGGGTTCTCGAGGTCGACAACGCGGTCTACCAGATCGTGGCTGATCCGCAGGCGTTCGATGTGATCGTGGCGCCGAACCTGTTTGGGGATATCCTCTCCGATGCCGCGGCGCTGCTCCTCGGCTCACGGGGGCTGAGCCATTCGGGCAACTTCGGATCGAGCGGGGCCGCCGTCTATCAGACCGGCCACGGATGCGCGCACGATCTGGTGGGCGCCGGCATCGCCAATCCGTTGGGGCAGATTCGCGCTGCCGCCATGATGTTGCGGGAGAGCTTCGGATTGGCGGCCGAAGCGGCGGCCATCGAGGCGGCGATCGAGGAGACGGTCGCGGCCGGCGTACGCACGCCGGACATCGCCGGGCCGGAATCGATCGTGGTCGGAACGGAGGAGATGGGTCGGCGCGTAGCGGAAGCGGTGGGGCGCCGCCTTTGAGGCCGGCGCTTCTGCTCATCGATCTACAGCGGGATTTCCTCTCGCGTCCCGGTCTCACGCCGCATCGCCTCGCGTTGGTCGAACGCTCGAGCAGGCTGCTCGAGTCCTGCCGCGCCATCGGGATGCCCGTGGTCCATGTCCACACCTGTGTCGCGGCCGACGGTGACGACCGCATGCCACACTGGCGACGCGACGAGATCTGGTCGTGCGTTGCGGGAACACCGGGCGCCGAACCGCCCGCCGCACTGGAGCCGCGCGCGGACGAGCCGATCTTAGCCAAGCGTTTCTATAGCGCGTTCGGCGATCCATCGCTCGAACCGGCGCTACGGGTCCAGGAGGTCGATACCCTGATCGTGGCTGGCAACTACCTGCATGGTTGCGTGCGTTCGACCGTGCTCGATGCCTACGAGCGCGGCTTCCAGGTGTGGGTGGCCGACGATGCCGTGGGCTCAACCGAACCGGACCACGCGGAGCTGACGCGGCTCTACCTGCAGGACCGCGCAGCGAGCTTCCTCACGACGGACGCGATCCTCGAGCGATTGGGTGTGGGTACCGCGAGCCGCACCTTCATCCGACGGAATCCATCGCGCTGGGAAGAGATAATCGCGGAGGTCCCCCTGGCGTCGACGGAGGACGTGGCCGAGGGATGCGAGGCGGCGGATCGTGCAGGCCCGATCGACTCGACCGAGGTTCTGCGCGCCTGGGCCGCCATCCTGGAGGAGAGGACCGACGAGATCGCGCGGTTGCTCGCCCACGAGATAGGCAAACCGGTGCGCGATGGCCGCGACGAGGTCTCGTTCGCCGCGGCCTGCGCTCGGGCAGCGGCCGCGTCGGACGGTGGGGAAGCCCATCTGAGGCCCCATGGCGTCGTCGGGTTGATCACGCCGTGGAACAACCCGGTGGGGATTCCTGTCGGGAAGATCGCGCCGGCCCTGGCCTTCGGGAATCGTGTCGTGTGGAAGGCAGCCGTCGAGGCTCCCGGCGCGGCGCGGGCGGTCATCGGCGCGCTCCGGGAGGCGGGACTTCCGGAGGATTGTGTCCGCCTGCTGTTCGGCGGCGCAGAGACGGCGCGAGCCCTGATCGACCATCCGAGCACGGCGGCGGTCTCGCTGACGGGCTCGGTCGCCACTGGGCGCGCCGCAGCCGTGCGGTGCGCGCGCTCCGGCAAGCCTCTGCAGGCGGAGCTGGGCGGCAACAACGCCGCGATCATCCTCAGCGATTGCGATATCGAGGAGGCGGCCGTCGCCCTGGCGCGTTCCGCGTTTTCGTTCGCGGGACAGCGCTGCACGGCCACGCGACGCCTCATCGTGGAACGCCGAGTCCTTTCCGCGTTCCAGCACGCGTTCGTCGAAGCCGTGGAATCGTTGCTGGTTGGCGATCCGCACGAGGAAGAAACGGATGTCGGCCCGCTCGTCTCGCGGCTGCACAGGGATGCGATCACGGCGAGCCTGAAGGAGGTCGAGCTTCTGTGCGGCGGGGACATCCCCCCCGGCCTGGAGCATGGTTGCTGGCTGAGACCCGCCGTTGTCGTCGGCCAGTCGCCGGATGCCCGCCTCGCACAGGAGGAGTCGTTCGGGCCCGTGGCGCTCATACTTCCTGCGGACGATCTTGAGGACGCGCTCTCGATCGCGAACGGCGTGGAGCAGGGACTGGCGGCGACGCTGTGCTCGTCGAGTGCGGCCAACAGGCGCCGATTCTCCGATGCGATCGAGGCGGGACTCGTGAGGCTCACCCCCGGGCTCTTCAACATCGACCCATCGGCACCGTTCGGCGGCTGGAAGGCATCCGGATCGGGCCCGCCCGAGCACGGTCGCTGGGACCGCGAATTCTACACGCGCCCGCAGGCGCTCTACGGAGACTCCTGATGCTCTCCAAGGAACGACAGGAGACGCTGACCCGCGTCGGGCCGGGAACGCCCATGGGCGAGCTGTTGCGTCGCTACTGGATGCCGGTCGGGGCGTCGTGCGAGGTCCGCTCCGGGTCGGCGCTGCCCCGGCGTCTGTTGGGTGAAGACCTGGTTCTTTATCGCGACACCCGTGGGCGTCCCGCCCTCATCGAGGAGCGATGCCCGCACCGGCGAACCTCCCTGACCGGCGGGTTGGTCGATGAGGAGGGGATTCGGTGTCCATACCACGGCTGGAAGTTCGACGCCTCCGGCGCCTGCCTCGAGATGCCGGCCGAGCCGCCGGACTCGAATCTCCTCGGCAACGTGCGCGCACGCGCCTACCCGGTCGAAGAGCTGGGAGGTCTTCTGTTCGCCTACCTCGGTCCCGACCCGGCGCCGCTGCTTCCGCGCTATGACCTCTTCGTCTGGGACAACGTCCTGCGAGACGTCGGCCGCGCGCTGTTGCCCTGCAACTGGCTCCAGATCATGGAGAACAGCGTCGATCCCCATCATGTCGAATGGCTGCACGGCCATCATCTGGCTCACGTGCGTGGGAGTCAGGGCAAGGAAGCCCCGACGCACTACCGGCGGCGCCAGGTCAAGGTGGGCTTCGATCTCTTCGAGCACGGGATCGTGAAACGCCGTGTCTTGGAGGGAGGCTCGGAAGACGATGACGACTGGAAGATCGGCCATCCGCTCGTATTCCCGATCATGCTCCGTGTCGGGTCGCACAGGCAGCACCGGTTCCAGATCCGTGTTCCCGTCGACGACACCCACACCATGCACTACTGGTACGCCTGCTACCAGCCGGCAGATGGTGTCAGGGCGCCGCCGCAGGCCGAGGTCCCTCTCTACCAAGTCCCGTGGCGGGATGAGAACGGCGAGCACATCGTGGATTTCGTGGATGGTCAGGACATCATGGCCTGGGTGACCCAGGGCCCGATCGCGGATCGCACGCGCGAGATTCTCGGCAGCTCGGATCGAGGCATCGCGATCTATCGCCGGCTGCTCTTCGATCAGATCGAGGCCGTCGGCGCCGGGAACGATCCGTTGGGCGTGATTCGTGATCCTGACCGCAACTCGATCATAGAGCTGCCGCAGGAGCGCGAGAAGTTCGGTCGGGGCGCCGCCTTTCTGGCCGAATCCTTGGCGATGGGTCACGCGCGGCACAGCCCGATCAAGGACGAGGTTCTCGCGCTACTCGCCCTAGAGTGAAGTTCCTGCTTTACTGCCAGCACCTGTCGGGGTCCGGTCACTTCGTCCGGACCTACGAGGTCGCGCGCGCACTCGCCGAAGGCCACGAGGTCTACCTCGTCGACGGGGGTTGGCCCGTTCCGCGCCAGCCCGCTCCGGTTCTCCACCTCGAGATTCCGCGAATCCGCCGCGAGGGCGATCGACTCGTTCCCCTGGATCCGGGGCGCACGATGGAGGAGGTCATGCGGCAGAGGTCGATTCGCCTGCAGGAAGCCGTCGAGCGAATCGAGCCCGATGTCCTCCTGGTCGAGCATTTTCCGTTCAGCAAAGGATCCCTGCGCGGCGAGATCATGGCGCTCATCCGGCGCACATCGGCGCGGACCTGCTGCTCGCTGCGGGATATCGCCCCCGTGACGAGGAAGGACCCGGTCACCAGGGATGAGACGCTCGAGGTCCTCCGCCAGCACTTCGATGCGCTCCTCGTGCATGGCGACCCTGGCCTGACTCGCCTTGAGGACCAGATCTCCTGGGCGGCGGAGATCCCGGTTCCGGTCGTGTACACGGGCATCGTATCGGAGCGTCCGGCAGAAAGAGCGGCGGCCGGGGGGAGGATCGTCGTCAGCGCCGGAGGCACGGGTGGAGAGGCGCTGTTCAGGGCGACGGAGGCAGCATGGCGGCTCCTGAATGATTCGCGGCGGACCCTCGTGTTCTACCACCCACCCGCATGGCGGGGATTCGAGTCGAAGGAAGGCAACGTGCGTGTGAGACCATACTCCGCGGGCTTTCTCGACCAGCTGGCGGGTGCCGATCTCTCGATCAGCCAGGCCGGTTACGGCACGTGCGCGAATCTGCTCCAGACCCGCGTCCCCGCGATCGTCGTCCCGCACCCCGCGATGGCGGACCAGGCGGAGCGAGCCCGTCTGCTGGCGGAGCGCGGCCTCGTACGAGCCATCGGGAAAGACGAGCTCGATGCGGAGCGGCTCGCCGAGTCCATGCGGGAAGCTCTGGGCCGGCGTATGCCGAGCCATGAGCTGGACCTCGATGGTGCGCAGCGGTCGCGTGAGATCCTCACTTCGAACGAGTGGCCGCCCGTTCCCGCGTAGGTCGCGTTAAGCTCGGATCAGTCAGCTCGGGTTGGTCAGGAACAGGTGAGTCCACAGCCGGTCGCTCAGGCCCACCCCGTGATGCATGTATCCGCAGCGTTCGATGTTCGCACGGTGTCCGCTGCTGCCCATCCACAGGTCGAAAACGACCTGTGCGCTCGATGGCCCGGACGCGATGTTCTCTCCGGCTGCGCTATAGCCGATCCCGGCCTCGGCGAGTCGATCGAACGGCGATTGGCCCTCGGGGTTCGTGTGACTGAAGTAGCCGCGGTCCGCCATATCCTGGCTATGAGCCTGCGCAACCGCTGCGGCACCCGAGTGCCATGAGAGCTCCTGGCAGCCGATCGAGCGCCGGTGGTCGTTAACCAGCGCTACGAACTCCGAGACCTCGTTCCCGTTGGGTGGTGGCGGTGGTGGCGGTGGCGGCGGTGGCGGCGGTGCCGGCGGTGGCGGCGGAGGTGGCGGCGGTTTGGTCCCGGTGGCGGTGAACGTGACGGGATTGCCGGCGACGCCGGAGGCCTGGACGGTTGCGAGGAGTTCATTGGTGCCCGGGTTCGAGCCGAGCGTCCAACCGCCGACGGAAGCGATGCCGTCGTCGTCGGTGAGAATCTCCGACCTCTCAACGGCGCCTCCGCCGGCGACCACGTCGAAGTGAACCGCGACCCTGGAGACCGGTTCTCCCCGCGGCCCCGACACTCGAACCGACGGCGCCGTCGGAAGAGGCATCCCCGCCGTGCCGTCCTGCTCGTCTCCAGCCGCGATGACGAGGGCGGCCGGCTCGTTCCGTGCTACCTCGGGGTTGTCCAGATCCGGCGTGGTGGGTCCATCCGCTGAACAGCCGGCCACGAGAAGGAACAGACCTGCCCAAAGGGGCGCAGGGGCTCTCAGAAGACACCGTCGCTGAAGAATCGACCGACGGCGGGAAGGCATCGCATCACGGGTCTGTCTCGCTGAACGCATCGGCTCGGCTCCCAGCGTGTGAACTCGATCGCTCGGCGAACGAGGTAGAGCAACTTCGAAACCAGGACCGACCGTTACTCCCTGTCGCCTGCCGAGGCCGAGTCCAAAGTGATAACCGACAGCCGTTTAGCGAGTCACCGCCCCTGTCGAATCGCCAACCCGGTCGGGGAGCAGGCAGCTGTCGACGCAGCAAATTTCCGCGCCGACCCGGTAGGAAGTTCAGAACCTGGACGCCGGAGCGCGGTACGTAGCAGGATCGGGCGGGCCCGGTTGTCCGCCCGGTCCGCGTTTATGGGCAGCGAGGAGGGGCTACGTGCGAATGCAGCTTCGCGGATCCAACGAGATCCGTTCTTCGGAGATCACACCCGAGCGGATCTACATGAACCGCCGCCGTTTCGTGGGGCGAGCGGCCAAGCTCGCGGCGGCCGCGGCGGTGTCGCCGTCACTGCTTGCCTGCGATCCGTCCCCGGGACGTTCCGAGGAGCTGGGCGGCGCGGGCCCGTCGGATGACACCGGGGGTTCCGGTGCCCGGCAGAGTTCGGGCATCCAGGAGCGCGACTGGAGCGTCGTCCGCTCCGAGCTAGACGAGCCGTTGACGCCGTACGAGGACGTGACCTCGTACAACAATTTCTACGAGTTCGGTACCGACAAGGCGGATCCCGCCAGGAACGCACATACCCTGCGCCCTCGGCCCTGGTCGATCGCGGTGGAGGGGGAGGTGGCTCGCCCCGGCGTCCATGATCTCGAGGACTTCGTGTCCCCGCACCGGCTCGAGGATCGGGTCTACCGGCTCCGTTGCGTCGAAGCCTGGTCCATGGTCATTCCATGGAGGGGATTCCCGCTGGCGGGCCTCATCCGGCGCGTCGAGCCCACCAGCAAGGCTCGGTTCGTGGAGTTCACGACGTTGTACGACCCCGAGCAGATGCCCGGGCAGCGACGCGGTGTGCTGGAATGGCCCTACGTTGAGGGGCTCCGATTGGATGAGGCAATGCATCCCCTCGCTCTGCTGGCCACAGGCGTTTACGGCCGGGACCTCCCCAACCAGAACGGAGCGCCGCTAAGGCTCGTGGTGCCCTGGAAGTATGGCTTCAAGAGCATCAAGTCGATCGTCCGCCTTCGCTTCACGGAGAAGATGCCTCCCACGGCCTGGGCCGTGGCGGCTCCCCGCGAGTATGGCTTCTACGCGAACGTGAACCCCGACGTAGACCACCCGCGCTGGAGTCAGGCCCGGGAGCGCCGGCTCGGCGAGCTCAGGAAGCGCCCGACCCTGATGTTCAACGGATATGCGGAGCAGGTCGCGCAACTCTACGCCGGCATGGACCTGAGCCGTTCGTTCTGAGAGCATCCTCCTGATGGCCTTCTCGGTACGTCGCCGGCGGGCCGCCGCGAAGGCCGCCATCTGGGCCTCCGCCCTGATGCCGGCGGCCTGGCTGATCTGGCAGGGAACGCATGGCGAGCTCGGGGCGAACCCGATCGAAGAAGTGCTGCATCGGACCGGCTGGTGGGGCTTGGTGCTGCTCACGACGACGCTGGCCGTCACGCCCGTGCGGCGGCTCACGGGTTGGCATCAGATCGTGCTCTACCGGCGGCTCGTGGGTCTCTTCGCCTTCTTCTATCTCACCCTCCACTTCGGCACCTACCTGGTCCTGGATCAGTGGTTCGCGTGGAGCTACATCCTGGAGGACATCGCAGAGCGCCCGTTCATCACCGTCGGCTTCACGGCCTGGCTGCTTCTCCTGGCACTCGCGTTCACATCGACGCGAGGGTGGATCCGCCGCCTGGGCGTGAGGTGGCAGAGGCTACACCGGCTCATCTACCTGGCTTCCGCGCTCGGCGTCCTGCACTTCTATTGGAACGTCAAGGCCGACACGCGAGAGCCCCTGATCTTCGTGGGCGTCCTCGGCCTGCTGTTGCTGGCCCGAGTGCCGGCCGTCCAACGCCTGGCGTCACGGGCCCGCGCCGGTGCCCCGCCTCGGCCGGGTCGCCGCGTGGCGGAGAGGTGAATCACTTCACCGCATCGACGTAGAGAGAGAGGTAGTTGCCGCGGTCGTCCTGCATCACGCGGTAATCGACCCGAAGCTCCTCGAACCTGCTCGCGTTGCAGTCGCTCTCGCTGATCTCGCGGAAGCCGGCCTCCAGGAGCAGCTTTGAGATGGTCTCGAAGTCGTAGCCGTATTTGTGTTCACCGTCCTGTTGCAGCGCATACATGAGATGCTCGAGCTTTGTGGAGCAGCGCTCGGGATGGATCGTGGCCTGAACCGCGAAGAACCCGTGATCGTCGCGAACGTACGCTTCCATGATCTTCTGAATGCCGGGGACGACGACGCGGAGCACTCCACCGGGGATGAGGATCCTGCAACATTGACGGGCGAACTCGGCAGCCAGGGTCGGATAATCGAGGTGTTCGAGGAAGTGGGAGGCATAGATCAAACGGGCGGATTCGTCCGGGAAGCGGCGCAGTCCAGCCGGGAGCCTCGCCATGAGGACATCGCCATCTGCCTGCTCGTCGACGTTGATCCACCCGGGGAGGATCTCGGGTCCACAGCCTAGGTGGAGCCGAAGGTCCTTCTGCGCCGCTCCTTCGGCGATCGACCTTCGGTGCCGTCGAAAGGAGGCTGCCTCTTGCCAACGAAGCAGGAGTTCCGCTCCGCCAACGGCTTCGAAGGCTCTCTCGAATGCCCGCATCTCATGACCGGAACTGCTGGACCAACGCCTCGGCCGAGTCGTCCATGCGGTAGCTGTCCGGTCCCACATCGCAGCTGAAGCACGGGACGGTCGATGCCAGCGTACGGCACATGGACGATGCTTCGTGCGTGCCTTGGCGACCCGATTCATCGGCGAGATCGAACAGGGCGCGAGTCGCGGGTCGTCGGTCGGAGCCGAAAACGGATCGCGTAAGCTCGCCAAACGCGTCGTCCGGTTCGAGCCGATGCAGCGTGAGGGCCCCCCGGCTATCGCCGACACGCGGGAACAAGATCCCGGCCAGCCTCGCCTCGGCGATCTGAGTCGTCCCGGCGGCCTCGCAAAGCTGGGCGCCGGTGACGGCGAAATGCCCTTCACCCGAAGGGCCGACGGCAAAGGGCGATCCGGAGCTTGCTTTTCTCTTCGCCTCCTGGAGTGTGGCACCGATGTGAAGGCCCGCTTCCGTGAGGCGCGTCCTGATTTCTGGAAAGAACTCGAGCGTCCCCTCACGAAGCGTGAGGATCGTAGGCATTCCGCGCACGACCGCCTCCTCGCCCGAGGGTCGAACGAGCACCCTGTCGTTGGCGACGAGTGCCGCGCCGGCGGCCGTCAGCGCGTAGGTGAGGAGCGTCGTCTTGCCCGCCCGTTTCGGCCCCGCAGCCAGGACGCCGGCATCCCCGAGCGCAAAGGCAGCGGCATGCATGAGCGAGCCGACCCCTCGGGTGTGAAGCATCGTCACCTCGCGAACCGCTCTCATGAAAGCGATCCGGACCGTGCAGCCGGTGTCCGATATAGGCTTGTGGTCCGGCGCGACGATCTGGATATGGTGAGCTGTCGCATCGACGATGTGGAAGACGTTCGATTCCTCGTCCCAAGCGACCCGGCTCGCGCCCTCCGAGTTCCAGGTCGGAAGCTGCATGATCTTCCTATCCAGGGCATACGCGTCGGCCATTTCGCCGGACGGGCCACCGGCGCACAGGCGCTCATATCGCTCCTGGTCGGAGGTAAGCGCGATCGTGCAGTCCGCTGGAAAGTCCCGTGCGACACCTCGCCGCCCCACGAGAAACGAAGGGGCCAGGAACTCCTCGAGCCAACTGAGGTGCGAGGCGTCGTCGCTCGAGACGGCAACGCGGAACTCCCCGTACTCGAAGACGCCCGAGATCCGCTGGTCCGTCACGTTACCGGTCGTCCGGGCCGAGCCCGGTCACGAGAGCCCTCCAGCACCCGATCGCGCATCAGGCACGCCGCCTCCATCGCCCGACCCGCGTGGTAGCGCAGGTGCCATCGGTGCTCGAGAGCCTGCTCTGGATTCCCTTCCAGCCGGCTTCGCTGCATCGCGATGCTCCTCGATAGCAGTTCCCGGGGGAGCGTCTGCTTGGAGCCCTGAAGTGAGAACTCGGGTCCCTGCAGGGTCGTCTCCTGAAGCCGATACATCCCTCGTCCGAATCGGAAAGCCCGCGAGAGCACCCACGGCTCGGTCAGCTGTTCAGGGCGGATCACGTGGTATACGACGGCACGCGGACAATGCCACGCCTTGTGACCCGCTTTCTCCAGGCGAAGAAGCAGCTCCGTCTCGCTCCCCATCGGGGAGCGCCTTCCGCGCGGACCAATGCGTTCGTCGAACCGATAGCCTTCGGCGAATACACTCTCGCGGACGGCCATGTTGGGGCCGTAGACGCGGGCCGATCGATGCGGACCCTCTGGGCAGGGGTGCAGGATCGTGTACGTCGGCCCTAGTGGGACCCACTCCAGAATCCACGGCGGTGGTGGGCTCTCCCACTTCGGAAGAACCGGGCCGCCGAAGATGGAGAACCCGGTCTGTCGGTCGGCCGCCTCCCGGATCCGGCGGAGCCAGTCGGGCCGGGGTACGACGTCGTCATCCGTGAAGACGATCAGGTCGCCGGCGATGTGTTCGAGCCCCGTGTTGAGGGCTGAGTTCTTACCCGCCGCCGGCTCATGGACGTACTTCAGAGGCAGCGAACTGCCGAAAGACTCCGCCACGCCCCCGGTACTATCGGTACTGCCGTTGTCCACGAGCACGAGTCTCCAGCCCCCCCGGGGCTGTTCGAGCCGCGCCAAGGACGTCAGCGTGGCCTCGAGCGACGCCGCGCGATCGCGGGTCGCCACCAGCAGGGTCAGCATCGGCCGGGCCTCAGTGCAGGGTGGGTCTCGCCGCCGGCTGGTGGGCGGCGATCAACGACCGAAGAGCCTGCGACTGGCCTCGGAGCAGGCTGAGCTTCCAGCGTTCACGAAAGGCGTGCTCCGGCTCGCCGACCGCGCCGGAGTAGAGCGTCCTTGCCGCCTGAAGGGCGAGCGAGGGGCCCAACCGCCAAAGTGCCGAGGTCGGGGAGGCGAGGGGGCCGACGTCGTACACGTCAGGATGGCGCGATTCCAGAATCAACTGCGAACGAGCCCAATGAACGCCTTTCTGGAGGATCCACTCTTCCGTCAGGTGGTGAGGGCGGATGATGTGGCGCACCACCGCCTTGCTGCAGAACCAGGCCTCGCATCCGTCCTGCATCAGGCGGATCAGCAGATCCGTTTCGTCGCCTTGCGCGTAGCGGTTTCCGACAGGTCCCATCGACTCGTCGAAGCGCATCTCCGGCTGGAGTACGCTACGGCGGATCGCCATGTTCGGCCCGAAGACGAGCCGAGGGTCGTGCGGACCATCGTCCTCTCGATCCAGGACCGAAAAAACCGCGTTCAATTTGACCGAGTTCAGAATCCACGTGTCGGGAGGAGCCGGCCATTTGGGGAGGACGGGTCCTCCGATTATCGCATATTGCGGGCGCTCGTCGGCACAAGCTCGAAGCGAGCTCAACCAGCGCCGGTCCGCGATGACGTCGTCATCCGTGAAGACTACGAGATTCCCCTGAACCGAGGCGAGGCCGGCGTTCAGCGCCCGGTTTTTGCCCGTCCTCGGCTCGGAGAGATGCGTGAGAGGGAGGCGTGCGGTGAAGCTGTCGATGATGTCGGGTGTTGAATCGACGCTGCCGTTGTCGACGATCACGACGTGCCAGCCGCCCCGCGGATCCTCGAGGTCGAGGAAGGACTCCAGCGTGCGGGGGAGAGTCTTCTCGCCGTTGTGGGTCGCGATGAGGACCGTCAGCAAGGGTGTCTAGCCGGCCGAGGCGGGACGCCGAGCTTCAGCAGCTCCCGCTACGCCAAGCGCCGCCTCGACCTGCAGGGAATCAGAGAAACGCTGGACGGCGGCTCGATACTCGTCGAGCAACGGCTCCAGCAGAGGATCCCGTCCCTCATCGATCCCCCGTAAGGTCGCCGGCGTGAAGTGGACGAACACCACCTCCCACCGATCGTTGATCATCACACCGTTCCCTCGACTAGCGGTCCGCCTGCACTCGTCCCGGTTCCAACAGGCGATGTTGCAGCCTCGGTGCTCGAGGGCTTCGACGTCTTCGAAGCGCACTGCTATGAGGTCCAGGTATCGCTGGTCATCGTACAGCCCCTGATCACCCCCCTGCTCGCAGCGATAGGCACAGGCGTCGGCCCACCACTGCATCGCCCTGGCCCCTCGAGTGCTCGATCCGACCAGGCCCGCGTTGAAGAAGCCATCCGAGAAGTTGTTGAGGAAAGACTTGCAGTATCTCCTGCTGCGGTCGGGACCGTTCGGCCCATCCAGCTTTGGAGGGTCGAGCGGCCTCCAATGAGGAGACAGAAGTACCGCTCGATCCGATAGCTTCTCGAACAGGAAGCTGAAGTCGCTGAAGCAGTAAAAGTCGGGATCCAGATAGAGAACCCTCTCATAACCTCGCCGGGTCAGGAGGAAGTCGATGAGGACCGACTTCATCGACCAACGAAAGTTGTCCCGCTGGCTATGGAAATAACGCTGATACGTTCGTTTTCCAGCGCCGTCATGGCAGACATCGCGCGTCAGGAGCACTTCGATATTGGGGAACCGGCGGGTGATCCGCGTCGCGTCGAAGTGGTCCTCGGCGATGAGCAGGGTGAACGAGATCGCCGGTTCCCGCGCACGGAGCGAATCATAGAGCGCCAGCGCCCTCGGCACCCAGTCGCCGGTGACGATCGTGCACACGGTACGATCCCCGTGGAACAGGTGGACGTCCGCGATCGGGCCGCTTTCGGCGCTCGGCCGGCTCATGGGGCCACCTGCTCGTAGACGGCCAGCGTATCCTCCGCCACACGCTCCCAGGAGAAGTTGTCCACGGCTCGCGACCGTGCGGCCGCGCCCATCGAGCGCTGCGAATCGGCCGACGAGAGAATTCGCGAGACGGCGTCCGACATCTCCTCCGGCTCACGCGTCTGGGTCAGGGCCGCGCAGCTCGGGTCCGCATAGTCGACAACGCCGTCGATCCCGTTGCTCACGATCGGCAGGCCGGTCGCCATCGCCTCCAGGAGCGCGCTGTTGGCCGAGGCCTCCTTCAGCGGAAGCAGCAACAGGTTCGCGGATCGGTAGAGGTCGAGCAGTTCCCCATCGGAGAGGTCGTGGTGATGACGGACGCCGGGTCGGCGGAGAAGTCTCTCGATGGACGCTCGGTCGACGTGCCTGGGTATCCTCGCTGGAGGAATGACCAGGTCGAAGAGGATCTCATCGCTTTCCTCGCTGAGAATCTCGATCACCTGCTCGAGCAGAGGGAAATCCCTCATCCAGTGTCCGACGACGAGACATGACGGGCGAGCCGCCTCGGACCTTGCCGCCTCGAGTTCTCCCGGAGGCGGTGAAAAGAAGTCGACGTCGATGCCATAAGGGATGAACACGGCAGCGCCCGATGTCTCGTTGGCGAGAAAGTCGCGATTTGCCGTGCTGAGGGTCACGAGAACGTCGACGCGTTCGAAGAACTGCTTCAGATCCCGGCCGTCGATGGCTCGCCTCGGGAGCGACCACGCGCCCGGTTCGGTCCACCAGCCTTTCGGCTGATGCACGGTGGCCACGAGCGCGGCCCGGCCCTTGAAGTGTCTGAGCAGGCCGAGATTGTTCTCCGCATAGCACACATGGGCCACTCGTCGCCTGAAGATGAGGGCCTTCATCGCGCGAAGCTCGGTCGCCGCGCTGGATTCGTTGTAGAATGGGGTGCCGTGAGCTAGCGACCTGAAGCGTTGTAGGAGTTGATACGTGCGCCGATCGTACCGCCCGTTCTCGGCCCGCCAGTAGCTGCGAGCTCTCACCTGGCCACGTTCCAACATCGTCTCGCACAGCTGATCATAGCCGCTGTGATCCCCCATGTGGCGAAAGCGCTCGCGAATCCAGACGACTTCCGGCGCACCCGGACTCGGCATCGGGCTCAGGATTTCCCGATGGGGCTGGGTCGCCTGACCCGGTTTGTCCGGTTGGCGTGGATCGCATGGTCGTACGCCTCCAGGTACGCGGTGGTGACCGCGCTCCAGGTTCGGTGCGCGCGAACCCAGTGTGCAGCGTTGTCACCGAGCTTCCGACGCCGATCGGGGTTCCGGCAGAGATCTATGCAGACCGCTGCCAGGGAATCGGGGTCGCCCGCCTTGAACGAGACGGCGGTCTCGCCCTCGATGATCATCTCCTGAAGCGCTGGCACGTCGCTCACGACGACCGCGCGACCGGTGGCCATCGCTTCGTACGGCTTCAGCGGCGTCACGATCTTGCAGACCCTGAACGGTGGGCGCGGAACGACGAAGATGTCGATGAGGGAGTAGTAGTCAGCGAGCTCCGCGCGATCGATGCGTCCCGCGAGGATCACTGAGTCGCCAAGCTGCAGCTCC
>JBDGZR010000011.1:0-29530 GCA_039588495.1 Gemmatimonadota bacterium
CAATCAGGTCTGCGCTCATGCGGCTCTCGTCTGCCACGACCCGGAAGGCATCCGAAGCGCGACGACGAGGCCGGACGCGACGGTGAGCGCGGCGATGGCCGAGATGGCCGCCTTCCCTCCGAGCGCGTCGGCTATGAGGCCTACCGCGAGGGCGCCGACGGCGTAGCCTCCGTCTCGCCACAGCCTGTACACGCCGATTGCCGAGGCCCGCCAGGACGGCTTGGACGCATCGCCGACGGCGGCAAGCAGCGTCGGGTAGACCAGGGCCGTGCCCAGGCCGAGGACGATCGACGCCCCCAGCCAGCCCGCGAAGCTGGAAAGCCTCGCAACCGCGAAGAGGGCGAGGCCCTGTAGCACCATGCCGGCCACGATCAGCGGCTTTCGTCCCCAGTTGTCGCTCAGTGCGCCCGTGCCCAGCTGCAGAACTCCCCAAGCCAGCGGGTACGCGGCGGCCAGAATGGCAATCTCTTCCAGCGACAAGCCGGCGCCCGCGAAGAAGAGGGGAAACAGCCCCCACGCCAGGCCGTCGTTCAGGTTGTTGACCAATCCGGCCTGACTGCAGCTGGAGAGGCTTCTGTCCTTCCAACTCGTGCGCACGAAGATCTCCCGCCCCGTGAGCACCGGGCCGTCCGAGCCGGTCTCGTGCTCGCCGGACTCGACCCGGACGTGGTCCGCCGTATCGCGCACGAAGAGAAGGGAGAGCCCGAGGCCCAGAGCCACGAAGGCGATCCCCAGATAGAAGGGCTCCGGCCGCAGCCCGAAGCGGCTCGCGATCATCCCGCTGGCCAGCGCGGCCGCACCCACGGCCACGTACCCGGCGAACTCGTTCAGTCCCATGGCGAGCCCCCGCCGGCGGGGACCGACGAGGTCGATCTTCATGATCACGGTCGTGGACCAGGCGAGGCCCTGGTTGATTCCCAGAAGCACATTGGCCGCCACGATCCACGACCAGGACGGCGCCCACATCACCATGAACGGAACCGGCACGCCCGCCAGCCAGCCGGCGATCAGGACTCGCTTGCGGCCTACCCGGTCGGAGAGACGGCCGGCGAAGAGGTTGGCGGCCGCCTTGACGAGCCCGAACGTGCCTATGAAGGAGAGGATGGCGGCTCGGGACACGACGCCGAAATCCTGTTCGGCAATAAGCGGGACGACGGCACGCTCCAGGCCGACCATGGCGCCCACGAAGGCATTCACGACGACCAGCAGCGTGAACTGCTGCCAATTGGCGCCGAGGCCGAGCCTCGTCTCGCTGCTCATCGCTCGGTCAGATCACGCCGGTGGCGCCGGCGGCCGCGCCCGTGGGTCGGTCGGCGACCGCGCCCGCCGTCTGGGCAGCCAGCGCCCGACTTCGCGGCAGTACGCTTCGTACTCCTCTCCGAACGTCCCCCGCAGCGTCGGCTCCTCGTAGAGCCGGATGAACAGATAGACGACGATCAGGAAGAGCGCCGTGTATCCGGCGAGCGCCGAGGACTCGAAGAAGAGCGAGACGCCGGCAAGCACCAGGGCCGCTCCCACGTACATCGGGTTCCTCGAGAACCGGTAGGGACCTCGGACGACGAGACGGCGAGGAGGGTCGAAGGGCGCCGGTGTCCCCTTGCCCGCAAACGCGAAGGTGAGCACGCACCAGAGAACGAGGATGCCCCCGGCTGCGCCGGCGACGATCGCGACGATCTGGACCGCGCCGACCTCCGGCCGCACCACGCCCGACCGTTCGAGGACGCGAGCGGGCACGAACACGAGCAGGAGCCCTATGAACACGGACGCGTAGGTCAGAGCACGAATGAGTGCGGCCATGAGCGGGGTGATTAGAGCACGGCCCGATGCCTTCCGGCAAGTGCTCGACTCCGATTGCCGTCGGTCAACCTGGCCTGTTATCGTATATTCGCTTATACGAGTATAACTGACACCAGGCGGGCATCATGCGGCAAATGTCTCGATGGTTCAAGGCGCTCTCCGAGGAGCCGAGACTCGACATTCTCCTCCTGCTCTTCAGATATGGGGAGCTGTGTGGCTGCGAGGTCGAGCGGTTCCTCGAGATGTCGCAGTCCAAGGCATCGCGGCACCTCCGCTATCTCCGAAACGCGGGTCTCGTCGAAGATCGGCGAGAAGGCCTGTGGATCTACTATCGCGTCGCGGAGCCCATGGACGACGCGCATGAACGGCTGATCGACCTTCTTCGCGACCTTCTGGCTCGAGCGCCCTCCCCCGACATCTCCGATGAGCTCGCGGCCATGCGCGCGGAGCGCTGTGGCGACGCCCCGCAACACGCTCAGCCGGAGCGCGGCGCCGCGGGGGCTTCAGAGGCTGTGGAGGCGGGCCGATGACCGCCAAGCGGCTTTCGTTCCTCGACCGGTATCTGACACTCTGGATCTTCGGGGCGATGGCGCTCGGCGTCGCGCTCGGCTACACCTGGCCCGAGTCGATCCAGGCGCTGAGCTCCGCGACGCAGATCGGCACGACGTCGATTCCGATCGCCCTCGGGCTCATCCTGATGATGTACCCGCCGCTCGCGAAGGTGCGCTACGAGAAGTTCTGGGTCGTCTTCCGGCACAAGCGGATCCTGGGCCTGTCGCTCGTCCAGAACTGGATCGTCGGTCCGCTGGTCATGTTCGTTCTCGCCATCCTCTTTCTCTCTGATCTCCCCGGCTACGCGGTGGGCCTCATACTCGTCGGGCTCGCCCGGTGCATCGCCATGGTCCTCGTGTGGAACGACCTGGCAGAGGGTGATCACGACCTCGCCGCCGGTCTCGTCGCCGCGAATGCTGTTTTCCAGGTATTGTTCTACGGCTTCTACGCGTGGGTCTTCATCACCTTCCTGCCGCCGCTCGTGGGCATGGAAGGCACGGCCGTTCAGGTGGGCATCGGCGAGATCGCGCGGACCGTCGCCATCTACCTCGGCATCCCGTTCGTGGCTGGCGTAATCACCCGCTTCACGCTGCTGCGGGCCAAGGGAAGCGATTGGTACGAGCGGGTGTTCGTGCCCAGGATCAGTCCGATCACCCTGGCCGCTCTCCTGTTCACCGTCGTCGTCATGTTCTCGCTGCAGGGCGAGGCGATTGTACGGCTGCCCTACGACGTGCTTCGCATCGCCATCCCGCTCACCCTGTACTTCCTCATCATGTTCGCCATGACCTTCGTCGGGGCGCGGATGCTGCGGGGCGAGTACCCCCAGACGACAACGGTCGCGCTGACCGCCGCCAGCAACGACTTCGAGCTCGCGATAGCGGTGGCCGTCGCGGTCTTCGGCATCCAATCGCAGGCCGCGTTCGCGACAGTGATCGGACCGCTGGTCGAGGTGCCGGTGATGATCGGCCTCGTTCACGCCTCCCTGTGGGCGAAGCGGAGGTTCTTCGCCGGGCCGGTGCCGGTTCCCGGGTAACGGAGAGAAACAGCGGATGCACAGCGCCTGACGGGTCGACACGGCTCTCGTCGACAAACAACGGAGAGGCTAACGTGTAGTCAGGTTGGAGGCATGAAGATGCGGCACTTCGATCGACGGGAGTTCGTGCATCTCTCCGCCCTCGCCGCGGGCGGTGTGGCGCTTGGCGCCTGTGGAGACGGGAGCGTTGTCCCGACAGGTCCATCCGGGCCCGGCCAGCTACCTCCTCCGCCCGCACCACCGCCGTGGAGCCCTCCCGGTCCCTCCGATCCGATCTCTCGCGTCTCCGCGGCTCGAGGCACCGATCTGACCGAGCTGACCCGAGGCGCACTCGACCGTCTCGGCGGCATCGGCGAGGTCGTCGGCAAGGATGAGACGGTCTTCATCAAGCCCAACATGGTGACGCTGCCCTGGGCCTCCACCGGCGATTGCTTCACCGGCGGCGAGTGCACGAAGCCCGAGATCCTAGCCGCTGTGGCCGAGGAGTGTCTCAAGGCCGACGCCGCGGAGGTGATCATCGGCGACGGATCGCAGATGCCGAGCTTCGATTGGCGGCTCGCAGCGACTCTGGACGGCAGTACGAACCTCGTGGATGAGGCGCGACGGCTGAGCAACAGCTACGGGAAGCCCGTCTCGGTCGTCTCGCTGGAAGCGGACTCTCCCGGCTGGACCGAGGTCCCTTCCCCCCGCACATACCTCGGCACGATCGCGGTCTCGAGCTTCCTGACGGAGGCCGACCGCGTCATCACTGTCCCTGTGGCGAAGACGCACTCGTGGGCGCAGCTCACGCTCTCGCTCAAGAACTTCGTCGGCGTCACCTCTCTGGAGCGGTACGGGGTCTGGACGGGAGGCTCCTGGGACCGTGGCGGAGGTCTCGACCATAGCAGCCCGGAGGCGATCGCCGGGATCTACCTCGACGTGGTCAAGGGCGTGACCCCAGATCTGGCCATCATCGACTTCTCGATCGGAATGGAGGGAGACGGCCCGACGTTCGGATCGGGCGGCCGCACCGTGGACGTGAGGAGCCGACTGGGTTCCTGGCTCGTCCTGGCGAGCACCGACCTCGTGGCCGCCGATGCGACGGCCGCGCGCATCATGAGCCACGACGTCGCAGCGCAGGAGCAGCTCATCCTCGCCTACCAGATGAGCCTTGGCGAGCCCCGAGAGGACGCAATAGAGCTGGTGGGAGAGAGCCTCGAGGCCCTGCGGATGCCGTGGCGAGCGGCGCGGCTGCGCAATTGACGCGGGCTCGCTGGCTGCTGCCGACTTGGCTTCCGCTGGCTTGCTGCCTGCCCGCTCTGAGCCTCCAGCCGCAAGCTCGCACCGCCCAAGCCGTTCCTGCTCAGACCAACGCCCGCGATGGTTGGCAGCGGGTGCCGGATGTCATGGCGGCTCTATCCGTCGGCGCGGGAAGCCGAGTGGCGGATGTGGGTGCCGGACGCGGCTATTTCACGTCACACCTGTCCAGGCAGGTCGGGCCGAATGGACGCGTGTTCGCCGTGGACATCAGCGACCGCGCCCTGGGTCAGCTGGCGCGCCTCGTCGAGACTGAAGGTCTGGACAACGTCGACGTCATCCGAGGTGAGATCGACGACCCCGGACTGCCGGAGGGATCATTGGACGCCGTGCTGATGGTGGACGCCTATCACGAGATGACCGAGTACGAGGAGATGCTGGCTCGAGTGTACATTGCGCTGAAGCCGGGTGGTCGCTTGGTGATCCTCGATCTCGTGCCCCCCGACAGCTCCGCCGCTCGCGGGCGGCAAGCCGCGAACCATCGGCTCGGCATGTCGCTCGTCGAACGGGAGGTGAGGGCCGCCGGGTTCGAGGTGATCGACCGCGAGCCGCGGTTCACTACCAGCGGCCGCGGCAGCGGGCAGTGGATGCTGACCTCGCGCCGCCCTGACGTGCGGCGCTGGAATTCCACCCCGAGGGGCCGCTAGTCTCCAGGCTCCCGGCCGTCCGGGTGCTTGTGCTTGCCTGAGCTGATCGGGAAAGCGTTTGGTCGAAGCTCGCGCCGCCAAAGCTGTCCGTCGTGTGGCACTCCAGGGACCGTTTCTGCTCAGACCGACATCACCTTCATGTACTCGGCGCCGATCGCGCCTCGACGGCAGGCGGGCGAGGCGAGGAAGTCGGCCGCGTGCCTCGCCTGCACCGTCAGCGCGTCGGCCAGCGTGGAGCCACACGCGTCCTGGGCGCAGGCCATGATCGCTCCCCTGGCGATCTCCGAGCCCTCTGAGTCGGCCGGCGGAAGATCGCTCACGTCCGCAGGCACTCCTTCCAGGGCGCCGGTCTCGAGGGAGCGCTCGGCTATCCCGTGATCGCCTCCGGAGGCCAGCTGCCAGGCCGTCTTCAAGGCGTCCTCCAGGGAGCCCGAATAGTCGATCAGCCAACCCACGGCATCCTCCGCCCTGACCGGTCGCCCGCTCAGCAGAAGGTGTAGAATCCTGGGCCAGTGCTCCGGAGCGGACTTTCGGATCGGCCAGTGAGAGCCCTCCATGCCCGGCACGACCGGCAGAGTCACCTCGGGGAACCCGAGGGACGCTCCGTCCACAGCCACGAGGTACTTGCAGTGGAGGAGGAGCTCCAGCATGCCTCCCAGGCAGCGCTTACCGTTCACGAACCCGACCGAGACCTCGAAGTCATCGTGAAGGCGACGGGCGGTCCGGGACCAGGCGCTCGAGAGCCGTAGTCCCTCTTCCCCGCTTTCCAGCGCGGGGAAGAAATCGCTCGTGTCGGCCCCGACCATCTGCGTCGACAGGTGGAAATCTCCCGTGAGGATGACGCTTCCGATCCCTTCGGTCCGGAGCCAGTCCATGGCTCGGTTCAACTCACGATCAACGTCCCAGTTGTAGCTCTCCCGGCTGATGGTCACGACGCCGACCTGGCCATCGTGCTCGGCGTTGACGTAGAGCTGCTGCCACTCCGGGGCGTCCATCCCCTCGAAGGCCTCCGGGAACCAGCCGAGCTCGGCCGCCTCGGGGTGCCTCGCATGGTACGCCTCGACGACGGCGATCGCCGCCTCCGGGCCGACGTCTCGAATCACCGCGAGGATGCCGCGGCGGAACTGCGCGCACAGCTCGCCGATGGCATTGATGTGCGAGAGGTGCGCCCTCTTCTCGTGGACCATCAGGTTCGCCATCTGGAACAGGGGCCCCAGGGTCCAGATCCGGAACTCCTCCTGTTCGTCGGCGTCCAGCTTCCAGTCGACGAGCGGGCGGAAGTGGTTGGGCGGGTACCAGGTCGCTCCCGTCTCCTTGCGCTCCACGAGCTCCGGAGTCGGCTTGAATAGATCTCCGTAGGTCCCGCTCAGGTGATGGAGGCACGACCAGATCAGGAAGTTCGCCCCCGGCGCCCCGATCGCGTCGCTGGCCCGGAACGGGTTCGGCCCGAGCATCTTTCGCGTGAGCTTGTCGATCTTCCAGAACGGCATGTTGCTGGCCCGATGATACCGGAGTCCGGCGAGCACCGAGCCGCAGAACAGCACGTCGAGAACGAAGGACCAGTGGTCGCTCACCGGAACCGGGATCAGTCCCAGAGCCCAGAACAGCTGGGTGATGTCCGAGGGCTCCGGCTCGACGATCTCCCAGATCTTGTTGATCTCGTGGGGAAAGGCCGGATGGGCCACGCCGACCCCCAACTCGGAGCTGGGGAACCCGGATGTCACGGAACGTATTGCTATGTCCGGAAACGCGTTGCGAAAGATCTTGTAATGTTCTTTCTTGACGTCCAGAATCTCTGGGATCGCCTCGAGGAGAAACCGCGGGCGGAAGTCCTTCAGCTCCGACGGCAGGTGTAGGCCGTCGTAGTTGAGCCGCACGATGTTGCGCATGATGCGGTCGGCGCCCTGGCGTCCGAACGCCGCCACCAGCCCCTGATACTGCATCCCGATCCCATCCGGCGCCGAGGGGAAGTCGAGCGCCACGATCGGCACGTCGAAATCCACCAGCCTGGAGCCGAGCTGCATCGTCTTGCCGGCGCCGACGATTCCGTTGGCCCCGGAGATGACCATGGAGCCGCGCTCCTCCGGACCGCCGAAGACCCGGTCCACGACGTCGGCGGCGTCGACCGGCAGTCGACCGGCCCGGAAGATGTCGCTGACGCTTCCGAGGCCCATCGTCTCGAGGGTCGGCTCCCGCATCGAAGTGGTCGTCATTGTCGAAGTCGCTGTCGTGGTGCTCATCGTATGTCTATCTCCCTACGCGCTCAGTTGACGCTGAACTCGGCCGCGATCCCCACGTCGCCGGCCGCACACCCGAAGACCAGCACGTTCCCGCCGCCCAGCGAGACCGCCTCCTCGAGGGCTTCGATGAGGATCCGGGTCAGGGTCGGACCCTGGGGATGGCCCCAGACGAGGGAGCTGCCGGTCTTGTTCATCTCGCGCCAGTCGTAATCCAGCATCCGCGAGAAGATCACGTCGTTGACCGCGAACGGGTTGTGGTTCTTCACCACCGCCATGTCGTCCATGGTCGAGCCGGTCTTTTCGAGGAGCCTGCTCACGGCCAGTCCCGGCGCCTCAGGCATGAGGCTTGGATGGGTCCTCACCTCGGCCCTGCCGACGAACCGTATGTCGATCTCCGGCCGCGGGCTCAGCTCGCGAGCTTTCTCCTCGGTCGTCACCAGCAGGCAGGCCATGCCGTCGGAGGCGTGGGTCTGCGTTCCCGACGTGACGCATGTGTCCAGCTCTCGCATGCCGCGAAGATCACCCGGGGACACCGCGCGCACGCCCAGGTCGTCGTCCACGCGGCCCAGCGGGCGGCCCTGGACGTTCAGCACCTCGAGGGGAACCAGCACGCGGTCGAGGAAGCCGCTCTCCTTCGCCTCGAAGTACTGCTGGTAGCGGTGGAAGGCCAGGTCGTCGGTCTCGGCCCGTTCCGCCTTGTACTTGCGGGCAGCGAGGCCCGCGGCGGCGATCATCGCGTTCCCGGTGGCGGGGTCGAAGCCGAAGTTGTCCCACACGTCGCTGATCGGCAGCGTTCGCTCGTGCGCCCGACGCTCCGGAAAGACGCCGACCGGCGAGTCGCTCGTACGGTCGAACGTCAGGACCCCCACGACGTCGGCCTGGCCGGTCTGCACATCGGCGCCTCCGTGCAGGACCGCCTGAAGACCGGTGGCACACGCCTGCTCGAGGTGATAGCCGGGGATTCGGGCCCCGAGGCAGCTCGCCACCAGCGGTGCGTTCCAGAACTTCCAGTGCCAGGGAATCGTCGACCCGATGACCAGGTACTCGAGCTCGCTCTTGGGGACCTTCCTCAGCCCCAGGATCCGGTTCATCGACTCGCCGGCGAACTGGCCGATGTTGACCTCCGCCAGGGCCGAGGTCTGCCAGGCCGGGAAATAGCTGCTTCCCCAGGTGCCGTAAGGGATTCTGGCCCTCGGCATCATCCCGTTCGTATCCGTCATTTCCTGCTCCTGATCTGACTCGTCTGCCGCTCTTCTCGTACTTGTCGGCTGCCCGTCCTCCACTCGAAGCGACAAGCAGCGCTGAAAGCTAACGAAGTGGAGCCCGCGGGGCTGTGGTGATGGTCTTGCGGGGGGATGTGGTGAGATTTCCTACTGAGGGAGGCTCGTCAGACGCTCAGCCCGTCTGATGGGGATCTGGCCGCCGAGGCCGTCCGGCGGATGCTCCGCCGAACGCCCCGGTCCTTCGATCAGCCGCTGGTCGTCATCGTCGTCGTCATCATCCTGGCCATTGTCGCCTTTCGGCTAATCGACGTTCTCCGTCTCATTCTCCGCCTTGGCGAGAGCCAGACGAAGGGGTTCCTCGAGGCGGAGGGCGAGGCGTGAGCCTGCCGGCAGGATCGCCCATCTCTCCTTGGTGGCCATCGCGACTCCGGTGCCCGCGGCCGCGCCAGCCGCCGCACCAATGGCCGCGCTCTTCACGTCTCCCCCGATCGCGCCACCGAGCACGGCACCCGCGGCGGCACCACCGCCTATCTTGGCCGCCTCGTCCTTCATCTCCGAGCGACGCACCATCGTCGCCTCCGTCACCACTCCGCGAATCGAATAGACCGTACCGTCGACACGGAGCACGTTCAACTCGGCGCTGACGACCGGCGGCTCTCGGGAGATCGACGTGACGACTCCTCCCACTCGGGCGCCTTCCGGTATCACGACGACCCCGTCGAAGACCACCGGTTGCAGAACCGATCCGGAGATCGGTGAGCCGACACGCGTCGTGCGTGTGCTCAACGTCTCGTCGAGCTGAATCTCGAGGCTCGTCCCTGACGGTACCTCGGCGAACTCACCCTCCTCGGCGTCCAGCGGGCCACATGCCCAGACGAACGCCAGCATCGAAAGGATCGAGAGGTTCCAATAGCGGGACCGGCGCACGTTCATGACTCCTCCTCACACACGAGATGCTGGTCAACCACCGCAACATGGTCGATGGCAGCAAGGCGTGTGCCCGGCGCGAAAACGAGTATCGGCCTGCCAACTACTTGTGTTATAAGAGATTAGGAGAATGCTCTCCCGGACGGGCGCGCAAGGAACGTGAATTAGCGACCGACAGTCGGCACTAATTGAAGGTGACTCAGCGTTGCTCGCGAAGGAACTCCAGGACCGCCTGACCCAACTCGGCATCGAAGATCGCGGTCGCGTGGTTCTTTTCGACCAGCACCGCGACTTCGACATCGGGCTTCACGCCGACGAGCGCATCCACCGCCGGCCGCGCAAAATCCTCCTCACCGATCACGGCCAACATCGGCACGTCTATCGCGCTCACGGATGCCGAGGTCGGATCCAACTCGGACCCTGCCTTCAGCACCGCCGCCAGAGCCCGCGCGTCGTTGCCGTCCAGGAACGCGCGTATCTCTGGCGACGGGTCGGGCCAGCCCGGCTGCCACAGGGCGTCGGTGAGGCTCCCGCCTTCCTCGGCAATGCGCTCGATCCTGGCGGGCCACTCTTGCAGGCCGGGCGGCAGCGGTGTGCCCGGGGGGACCCAGCCCGCACCTCCGATAACGATGGACCGGACGCGGTCCGGGTGGTCCGCGGCCAGCCTCAGGGCGATCCCCCCTCCCATCGAATATCCGACGATGTGAGCCTTCTCGATCTCGAGCTCATCGAGCAGGCGGACCACATCCTCGACGAACTGCAGCCCATAGCTCTCCGGGTCATGGGGCTTCTCGCTGCGCCCGTGGCCTCGCTGGTCCAGCGCGAGCATCCGGTACTCCTGCGGCAGCGAGTCCAGAAGGCCGGTGAGGCGCCAGTTCACCTCGGCGCTGAGCGCGAAGCCGTGAAGGAGAACCACGGGGTCGCCCTCTCCGAGTTCGAGGTACCGGATGCTTATGCCGTCCGAGTCGAAGAACCGCTCCGGGGAGCCCGCCTCCTGCCCGACCGATCCGCTCGGGACGCAGAGCAGGGCGAGCAGCCACATCGCGACTCGCAGATCCGGCGTCGCTTTCCGATCTCTCAGATCTCTTCTCAAGAGTCGTGACCTCATGACGATCTCCCCTGGTTGCTTCTTTGCCGAATGCGGATGGCGTTGAGGATAGCTCGTGCGCCCGACGGTGTGACAGGGGTATTGCCCGGTACGACCCTATCCAGGGTTCCGGGCGATCGCCTCGCGGATCCAGGGGACCAGGTTCACCAGATCGCAGTGCCCCGCGTCCAGGAGGCCGGTGAGAAAGGAGTTGGCGGCCTCGGCCTCGACATCCAGCCTGTACCCGTTGAGCCTGAGGAAGACATCCGTGGCGAAGAAAGCGACCCGCTTTTTGCCGTCGACGAACGGGTGGTTCAGGAGCAGGGATTCGAAGAGCGCCGCGGCCATTTCGGCCAGATCCCGGTAGTAGCCGGTCTGGGGCCGATAGAGCGCGCTCTCGAGCAGCCCCGGGTCGCGAACGCCCCCGGCGCCTCCGAATCGGTCGATCACCCGTTCGTGAATCGCATCAGGCCCTCCTGGCCTCGCCGAGCCTCGGACTGCTCGTCCCGACCGAGTTCCACGCCGAGGTCGCCGCCGAGGTCGTCTCGGAGATCCCCCACCTCGGCGGGAATATCTTCCACGACGCCCAGACAGCCATCCTGATGCGAGAGCTCGGCGTCGGCAGGATCTACACGCGCGACACCGACTTCCACCGGTTTCCCTTCCTGCAGCCGATCGATCCCATCGCCTAGATGGCGCGGGACCGTATGCGCGGGACCGTATCGGCGCGGGAATGCGTCGATATAGGAGCAGTCTGATGCGGGACGTGTCCGTGCGCCGCGAAGCGACGCGGGTGGGAATCTTCGAAGGGTACGCGGACGGTCGGCAGAAACCGAAGTCCGGTCGTGCTACTCTTCTTCGGGTCTCGGGTCCTTTGCCCGCCTGGTGTCGGCCGGCTCCTGACTTAGCTCGAAGATCCGCCGGCTCAGTGTGTCGGCGACCGCCTTCTCCCAACCCTCGTGCAGCAGGCCCTGGGAGAGGGTGAAAGGCTCCGTGTGCTCTTGGCGCGTCCCCATGCTCGCCCTCCCTGCTGAATGAAGGTCGAGGACATTGAAGAAGATCCTACTATCATGCGGGCCAGACGTATGTAGGGAAAGTTTTGTCCTAGAATGTGGTGAGGTTTCCTACAGATGGTCCCACAGGGAGCCACCCGATCCTGCGGTTCGCGCCGATCCTGGAACAGATCCCAGAACAGATGTCTGGCCTGATCCTAGAATACGGTGAGAAGAAGCTGAATGCCCCCGATCAGCAGAATCGCCAGCAGGAACCCTATCCCAACGATGGGAAGTGCCGCCCGGCCAGGGTCGTCCTTCATAGTACTGCTTACAGCCTTCTGCGAGGTTAAAGAAACAGCAACCTCAGGGGGGACAACCGAGGTTACAACGCTACCAGTGCAAGCTATGAGGCTTCCGCCCGATCACGCCAGGGGTCCAAGGGACCGCCTTTAAGCGGCAAAGGTGTCGGAGCTCGTTTCAAACGGTCCGCGTCAGCCCAGCAGCCTCTTCAGCACGCCCCGGAGCCGGCCCTCGTACCGCTTCACCAGCATGACGGAAGCGGGAGAGTAGCGGACGACCTTGGCAGCGATGTCCCCAACCAGGACCCTGCGAAACAGCGGCTCCTTGGCCGCGCCCAACACGACGAGATCGTAGTCCTTGCTGGCCTTGGCGATTCCGCCGGCCACCGAGCTCGACTCGATGAGCAGCTTCTCGACGCCCCCACCGTTGGAGAACCGATCCAGCGTCTTCTCGATCCACACGTTCGCCTGATCCCGCTCCTCCCGCGACGCCTCGGGCGGCACCACGTAGCACGCCGTGATGCTCATGTGCTCCGCCTGCGCGAGGATGCCCAGAAACTCGGCGGCCAGTCGGGCGTGCGGTCCGCCGGCCGTCGGGAGCAGGACTCGGTGGCGCTCCGACTCCGGGCGGATCTTCAGGAGCATCAGATCACAGGGCGCGTGCCGGATCACATGGTCGGACACCTCGCCGAAGATCCGCTCCCTGGTGTTCGTGTAGCCCTTCCAGCCCATGAGCAGCAGATCCGGTCGCAAACGTCGGGCGGCCGAGAGGATGCCGTCGTAGATGTGGTGGGCGACGATCGCCTCACAGTCGCAATGCACGCCATAACCGGCCGCGTGCTCGCGAGCCACCTTGAACAGGCGCTCCTTGTGGTGCACGAAGCGGAGCCCCTCGTGGATCGGCAGCTGCCTCGGCACGTTCACCACGGCCAGGACGATCACGCGCCCGTCGTGCGCCCGCGCGATCGGACAGGCCGTGTCCAACAGCCTCCCCACGTTGTCGGGATTCGCTACCGGCACCAGCACGCTGTAACCGGTAGGTGCTGCCCGCTCCCGTCCCCCCGGAATGAGGACCTGGGCGGTCTCGTGCACGGCCTGCTTCTCGGCCCAGGCGTAGTAAATGAGGAGGCCGAGCACGATCCAGCCCGCGGTCACGAACCAGGCGACGGGCTGGAACCTGAACTGATAGAGGGCCAGGAAGACGTTGAGCCCTATCCCGAGAATCGGTACGTAGGGGTAGAACGGGACCTTGTAGCGCCGCTTGATCTCGGGTGCCTTCCGGCGCAGAACGATCACCGAGAGGTTCACCAGGGCGAAGGTCAGAAGAAAGATGACGCTGGCCGCCGAGCCGACCGTCTCGATCGGGAGGGTGAGGGCCATGATCAGGAGGATCGCGCCGGTCGCGATGATGGCCACGCGCGGCGTCCGCCGCTTCGGGTCGATCTTCGCCATCGAGGCGGGAAGCCATGCGTCGCGGCCCATCGAGAAGGCGACGCGTGAAGCGGCCATAACGGTGGCGTTCAAGGCGGACATCGTGGAGAGAAGCCCTCCGAAGACGATGAGCGCCACGCCGAACGCCGGCATGAAGTCCTCGGCCGCGCGGACGATCGCCGTCTCCTTGTACCTGCCGAGGAACTGCCAGCTGGGCGTGTCACCGGCGTCGACGGCCGCCAGCGAAACGAACAGGATGAGGAGGTACATCACCATCGTGATCCCAAGCGCGATGAACGTCGCCCGCGGGATGTTCTTCTCGGGCTGCCTGATCTCCTCGGCCACGGTCGCGATGAGGTCGTATCCCTCGAAGGCGATGAACGTGAGCCCCATCGCCACGAGGACCCCTCCGGCACCCAGCGGGAAGAAGGGGTTGAAGCTCTCGGCCGCCCTCACGGGCTCCGCCGCCACCTGCTTCAGGCCGTAGAAGATGAAGATCGCCAGCACCACCAGCTTGGAGACCGTGAGGACATTCTCGGCGAAGCCGGTGACCTCGGTGCCGCGGACGTTCAGTCGGATGAACAGCACGCCGACGAGGAGCGTGACAAGCAGTACGGCCGCGTGCTCGCCGACCAACCCCATCGCACCGCTCGCGAACTCCGGCATGTACTTGAGGAAGAACTCCCAGAAGTATCCCGCGAAGCCGAGCGCGTAGAGGCTGCAGGCCACCGTGTAGGCGAACCAGAGCATCCAGCCGGCGGTGAAGCCCACCGCTCCCGGGAAGGCCATGCGGACGAACGAGTAACCCCCACCGGCCCGAGGGATGGCCGAGGCGAGCTCGGCGTAGGCGAATGCGGTGAGAAGGGTGACGGCGCCGTTGAGGGCGAAGGCGAGAATCGAGGCGGGGCCCGATACGCCCGCCGCGATCCCGGTGAGAACGAATATGCCGGCCCCGATCATGGCGCCGACGCCGATCATGGTGGCGTCGAACAGCCCCAGGTCGCGGGCGAACGTGACTTCGGAGGTTTGGTTTTTGTTGTTGTTGGGCACCCGAGTCAGTACACGTCGGCCAGCCGGTCGTCAATAGCGACGGGAGCCGGCAGGGTATCGCGCAAGCCTCAGCTGCCCTGGAATGACGCGGGCAGGAATCCCACTACACGCACCGCCCAGACCCGCCCGACAGACGCGTCGTCTTCTGAGCCGTAGCTTTGGGTCAGCGAGCCGGTACGCGGCTGCAGACGGGACCTCGTGCCGGCCGGGAGAGAGCTCGGAGCGGGAATGGAGGTTCGATCATGAGCATCAATCACAGAGATCCCGACCTGCTGAGCGTGCCCGACCTCGACGCGGCAATCGCGCAGGAGTTCGATCTTACGGCGAGGGCCTATGCGTCGGACTCGAGGGCCGCCGCTGAACTGTGGCTCTATCTCGTCGATCAACGCGGATGGATACCGGTCACCAACCCCTGGCAAGCGGAGCCACCCTACGAGGTCGCCATCTGGTCGACTCGGGAAGAGAAGCTCGCCGGTCCCCACGCGACGGGTTGGGGGAACTCCCGCGAAGAGGCGCTGGCTCGAGCCGCGCTCCTGGCGGACTACGCGTTGCAAGCCAAGGCGTGACGCCGGCCCGACTGTCCGCGCTCGCAGTTCGATGGACGGCCAGAGTCACCAGCCTCGGGGTGATCGTGATGGCCACCCTCGCTCTCGCCGAGGGAAACTGGCCCAACCCTGCAGCTGACACGGCGCTGGCGCCGCTTGGCATCTTCTTCTTCCTGTCGGCTTGTGCGGGGTTGATCCTGGCCTGGCTGCTGGAAGGGTCGGGCGGCATGCTCGCCATCTTCGGCGTCGCCGCCCTCTATCTCACCTCTCTCGTCGCGACGGGCCGTCTGCCCGCGGGCTGGCTGCTCTCGGTCGCGGCGCTGAATGGATTCCTCTTCATCCTGGCGCGAGCGCTGCACGCGGTGCTGTCGCACGAGGCCTCCTCGGACGGAGACCCTTCCCCCGGCACGGGACGGCGCGACAAGTTGTCGTCTTCGTAACCACCGTCGCAGCGAGGCGGAGACGTGAGACAACACCATCTGACCATCAACCGGAAGGTCCGTTACGCAACGCTTGGCGAGGCGAGCGACCGGCTCCGGCAGGTCTGGTTCGTCTGTCACGGCTACGGCGGGCTGGCGCACCGGTTCCTGGAACCCTTCTCGGCTCTGGACGATGGTTCTCGGCTCCTCGTCGCCCCCGAGGGCCTCTCCCGCTACTACGTCGATCACGCGGCCCGAAGAGTCGGCGCATCCTGGATGACGGCCGAGGATCGCCTCACGGACATCGCGGACTACGTAGCCTATCTGGACCAGCTTTGCGACGTGATGCTGGGAGGCATCGATCGAACTGCGATCCAGCTCTGCGTGCTCGGCTTCTCGCAGGGAGCGGCGACCGTCAGCCGGTGGACGGCCCTCGGCAAGGCTGACGTGGATCGATTGATCCTGTGGGCTGGCCTCGTCCCGCCGGACCTAGACCTCGAAGTTCACGGGCGGCGGCTGCGCACCGCGCGGCTCACGCTCGTTGCCGGCGAGGCGGACCCAGCAGTGCGGGCGGCTACGATCGAGAAGACGGAAGCCCGGCTCCGGGAAGCCGAGATTCCTTACGAGGTAGTTCGTTTTCCCGGTGGGCACGAATTGGACCGGGACGTACTGGAGCGCCTGGCCGCGGAATAGACTGGGAGGCTTTGCGAAGCCGTGACCGACGAACGTCGATATCAGGAAGAGGAGATCAGGGAGATCTTCGAGGCTGCCGCGGCGGCGGGTGACTCCAACCCGCGAGCTCTCTCCCCCGGAACGGGGCTCACGCTGGCGGAGTTACAGGAGATCGGACTCGAGGTCGGGTTGGCCCCGGAGCGCATCGCCGCAGCGGCCACAGGTCTAGATCGGCAGGGCAGCACCCTTCCCCGTCGCACGCACTTCGGCATGCCGGTCTCGGTGGGCCGAACGGTCGACCTCCCGCGGGCTCCGACGGACCGTGAATGGGCGCTGCTTGTCGCGGAGCTGCGGGAGACGTTCCACGCGCAGGGAAAGATCGGATCCGCCGGGAGCCTTCGTCAGTGGACCAACGGCAACCTGCACGCCTACGTGGAGCCGACGGAGACCGGGCACCGACTTCGCCTGGGGACCCTGAAGGGAAACGCGTCGGAGCTCAACCTGTTGGGGATCGTCGGGATCGTGATGGGGCTGATCATCCTGATAGCGTCGTCGATCAGCGGAAAGCTGGCGGAAGGTCTCTTCCTCTCCGCGGTCTTCGGCGCCACGGGCGTGGCGGCGATGACCTCCAACGTGCTCCGCCTCCCCCGCTGGGCACGAGAGCGGGAGCAGCAGATGGAGCACATCGCGAGCCGTGCCCGGGAACTCATCGGGCCGGAGCCGGATCATCCCGGTTGAGCACGGCCAACTGCTCAAGAGCTGCACATCGGCTCTTCCCAGCTCTGCCACCTATTGGAGAATAGGGAGGCTGATTCACACCCAAGGCGTCGTACTCCGCGCCCGTTGCCCGCGTCGGCTCCCGCGGCCTAGGATGGCCGGGAACCCGAACCGGGAGCGCACGATGAGCGACCCCACCCGACATCCCGACCGCCGCGACTTTCTTCGTGCTTCTCTCGCTGCCGGCGCCGGCGCCGTGGCGCTCGGACGCGTACCGGGCCTCCACGCGGCTACAGGGCATTCCGGCGAGGGGCTTCCGCTGATACTCACCAGCCACAAGAACGACACCGGCCGGGAGGCCATGCGGCAGGCATGGAGCATCCTCTCAGAGGGCGGCTCGGCACTCGACGCGGTCGAGAGGGGCGCCAACGTCATCGAGGTGGACCCCGAGGACCGCAGCGTAGGGGTGGCGGGCTTACCCAACGCCGACGGTGTGGTGCAGCTCGACGCGTCCATCATGGACGGCGCCACCTACAACGCGGGCTCCGTAGCGTCTCTGGAGCGAATCGCGACGCCGTCGTCCGTGGCCCGCCTGGTGATGGAGCGCACCGACCACGTCATGCTCGCGGGGCCGGGCGCACTGGAGTTCGCCCGCTCCTTCGGCTTCAAGGAACAGGAGCTCCTCACCGAGGGGGTCCGGGAGATGTGGCTCCGGTGGCGCGAGCACATGTCCGAGACCGACGACTGGGGGCCGCCGGACCACCTCCGCGGCCGTCGGATCGGGGGCTCGGACGCGCGCATGGAGGGCCCTGTGGACTTCCACTACGGCACGACCAACGTGCTTGCCGTAGACGTACGCGGTGACATCTCGGGGATCACGACCACCTCGGGGCTCGCCTGGAAGATCCCGGGGCGCATCGGCGACTCGCCGATCATCGGGTCGGGCCTCTACGTGGACAACTCGGTGGGTGCCGCCGGAGCGACCGGGAGAGGTGAAGACGTGATCAAGTCGTGCGCTTCGTACTTCATCGTCATGCGCATGCGCGACGGACGCTCGCCACAGCAGGCGTGCGAAGACGCCCTCGAAATGATCGTCGACCGATACCGCGCCATCGATATCGACTACGTGCCCGAGGAAAAGTTCGTGGCGCTCAACAAGGACGGGGATTACGGGTGCGCCTGGATGGGGATCCCCGGCCTCCCCAAGATGTCCGTGCGCCACGCAGGCGGCCTCGATGTCGTGACCGGGACGGCGCTCTACGAACCCGCGGGGTAGCGGCTGACGCCCCTACTCGTCTTCCATTCGGCTGTAGAAGTAGCGCGCTACGTACTCGTGCATCGCTTGCTTGTCGCTTGCCCACGCCCAAACCTCGTTCGAGTCCAACTCGATGTCGCTGAAGGGGTCGAACTGAAACGGGCGAAGGTCGTCGTATCGGTCGTGGATCAGTCGCTTCTTGGGATGCCCGTGCCAGAGGTGGTAGATGCGTCCCGAGAGGCAGGCATAACTCGAGCCCACCCAATCGGAGAAGCGTTGCGCCCACGCCTGGTAGTGCCGCGCGTGCACTGGGCCCAGGCTGAGGGCTGCCGGGAGGATCTCCTGAAAGCCCACCACGGCGCAAACGAGAGCTCGGTCTCCACTGCCGAGGATGCAGGCGTCGTAAAGGCCGACGGCGTCGAAGAGCTCGCGCCGAGCCGCCCATGCAAGACCGTTGGCGCTCTGACCAAGACTCCAAGCCATCGGGTGGCGCAGGCTGCTCTCGACGTCGCCTCCCCCAATGGCCGCACCGAGTGTGGACTCCACCGACCATTGCGCCTCGATGTCCGGCGCTGGCGCGGACCGCTCCCCCCGTGCGAGCGGGCCCACCCGATCGAACAGCTGGATCAGCTTATGCTGCCGCAGCATCTCCTCCGCACGAGATGGCCAATTCCGGTCACCGAATAGGAGGTCTGAATCCAGCCAGGCCACGTTGGTGCAGGAATCAGGCAACGCCTGGGCTGCGATGTTCAGCAGGCGTTCCTTTTGCCAGAGTATGCTGCCACCCTGGATTTGGATCAGGCGATCAGCGTCGGCCGAGGCGAGCTCGAAACCATCGCTGAAAGAAAGCTCCACCGTCAGCAACGGGACATTCAGGCTGTCGCGGAAAGTACGGTAGTTCTGCAGACGCCGGACGAAACCGGCTGCGTTCCAATAAGAGGTGATCGCCCAGAATGTCATCGGCTCATCGAGTGTCAGGTCGCCGCTGCCAGTAGCAGGGCTCCGGCGAGGGTGGCCAAGGCAGTCAATCCGACGCTCCGCGATGGGGCGACCACGGTGATCAGCAACGCCATGAAAACGCTGCCTCCAGACACCGCAGCGTCCACCGAATCAAGGAAGCCTGCCAGGAAGACGACGAAGCATTCATTACCTCCGGATTGCCGCCTGCGGACGCTTCAGACAGGCCAACCCTCGTACTCCGCTCGCACGTGGCTCCTGGAAAGCCAGGTCAGTAGGAAGACTGGGTAGGCGAGGAGAATCACTAGCGCCAGCGCAATACCGAACGCTGCGTATCCCTGCCAGGTGGCTTGAGCAACTCCCATGATCTCGCCCGTGAACCGGGAGAGCCACCAGATCGCCCATCCTATTTCCACCGCGACCCATCCGATTGCGAGCGTGGCCCAGACCCGACACTTGTCAACCGCTGAACGGCGGCGACCTCGCAGCGCCAAAGACCCGGTGAAGAGGAGGATCGCAAGCGCCATATGCACCACGCTGGAGACCAATCGTACTCCGCGAGGGGGCAGCGAACGGACAATGACATCCGCTAGGTCCGTTCCAACGAACCTGGACCACTGCTCCTCCGTCCAGGTCAGCGTCACGAGGTCGTTGAGCTTATCGAAGAACATGATGGTGCTCAGGATGAGCCCGATGATCCCTATGACATCAGGCCACCGGGAGCGCGGGAGGCTGGCTTCGTGGTCGTCGAACTCTTGGGCGTCGTTCACGGCCCACCCTGGGGACTCAACGGTAACAGACCTAAGATACGGGACAATCCGGGTTCTGAGCGAGCTTCGATCTAACTGGGGGAGGAGCAGTCCAAGGCTCTCTTCGCCTTCTCTCGTTCGCTGATGACTTCGCTCAGGCCGTAACAGACTATCTTGCCCTCCCACCAGCAGGATCTGGCAGGATTGATTGGGCTGGTAGCTGGGCTCGCCCTCATGTCATCCGTTGCGGCGTCCAGTGAAGTGGGCCTTGGACTGATTGTACTCGCAGTACTCGTGGGTGCCTTTGGCCAGTTACTCGGCGCAGCCCTGATCAGACTTTGGCCCTAGTTTATCCGTGCCAATGTATGGATGCATGTACCGGCGGCACCCTCCAGGCTCCTGATCTCGTCCTCGTAGAACCGCAACAGATCCCGGTTGTGACCGGCGGTCCGCTAGGCTAGTTATGCAAACAATGAAGCGGGAGTGACTGCCCCGTTTCTGAGGCTTTAGCAGTGCTCGATTGACTCCTGCATCACCAGCCGACGCCGAGCCGTATCAATAGGGCGAAGCTCCGGCAGCGGAGCGTGGGGCGGTTCCTTCGTAGGTAGCAGAGCGATCTTCCGGGGTGCGTTCGTGGCGCAGCCCTAGTCAAAAAAAGGAGGGCAAAATGAAAAAGGCGCTTCTGGGATTCTCAGTCGGCGTCTTTATGGGACTGGTCCTCTTGCTCGATGGTTGTGGGACGGCACAACAGGCAGAAGACACTGATGCAGATATTGAGGCGATCAAGAGTCTTAGCGAACAACTTCAAGATGCTTACGTCGCCCGTAACTGGGAGAGGTTCGCCGGCTTCTTCACCGACGACGGGGTATGGATGCCGCCGAACCTGGCGCCCCTGGTCGGCAAAAAGGCATGGTGGTCGTGGGTACAGCAGTGGTGGGATCAGTCAGCGGTTGAGCAAATGAACGTGTCGCATGAAGAAATCGTAGTAGCCGGTGACTGGGCTTTCGAACGGCACAACGAAACCCAGGTTATCATCCCTAAGGCGGGCGGCGAGACGAGCCAGCTCTACTTCAAGGGCGTCTGGATACTGCAAAGGCAGGACGATGGTTCCTGGCAAATCGCGCGCTATATCTGGAATTTCAGTCCAGCTCCCACGACCGAGGATTAGGTCGCGAATCAGCCGTTGATCATATCACTCCTGATCCTCTGCCGGCTAAACATGAATGAGGAGTCGTGCTGGGGGGGGCAGGGTCGCCCATTACGTCTGACTCATACGTCCGTATTGTTCCCGGAACAACGGACGCGTAGGGGATTGAAAAGGCCGCTCTGTGTAGCGGATCGAAAGATACTGCACGCCCCGGTCGCCGTGATGGACGCGAACCTCAAAGAATTCGACCACTAGGCAGAGACCCGCGCTTTTTTAGGAGTTGATCACCGGCGGTTCCTTCGGGGCCGCCCCGAAACCCGTCACGCGCGTAACAACGCGGCCCCTCCACGCTCCTGACCAGAGTCCTCCGACCATACGCTTCCGGTTGGGAGATCTCACCACAAGACTTTTCAAGAGATCCGCGACAGGACGTGCCGCTGGCGTCGAACTGAGGTCAGACTGATGTAGTCCGGCCAAGCGTCACGGGCGCCCCGCGTCGATACCGTTCAACGGCCGGGCGGACTATGATGTGCGGTCGAGATTCAGGGGGAAGCGGGTGCGACACCACATCCTGGTCGGCACGAATCACAAGACCGGTACGCACTGGATGCGAAAGGTGTTCACGCACCTGGCGGGTCTCCTGTCGGTCCGGTTCCACGACCTGTCGTACAGCTCCGGGTTTCGCTCGGACGAGGCGAAGTGCCGTGCTTTCGAGGATGCGGTTCGCGGCGGTGCCCGCGCGATCATCTTCGAGAATCATTCGTGCTTTCCCTTCCTGACCGCCGACGTCGCCAGCGATTGCCGCGGCATCCACATGATCCGGGACCCTCGCGACGTGATCATCTCGTCGGCAAAGTATCACGAGTGGTCGCACGAGGACTGGCTTCACGTTTCCCGGCCGGATTTCGATGGCAGGACTTATCAGGAGCAGATCCGCAGCCTCGCTTCCTTTCGCGACAAGCTGATCTTCGAGATGGCTCACTCGGCGGGCACAAACATCCGCGCCATGACGGAGTTCGACGGCGGCGGTTGTCTGGTCGACGTGAAGTATGAGTCCCTGATCACCGATACCGAGATGCGCGTCTGGCAGGAGATCTGCGTGACGCTCGGACTCGAGGCGCACGAGATGGAATCGGCGAAGATCGCCTTCTGGGAGCACTCATTGTTCGGAAACGCCCGCCGGACCGCCCACGTCCAGAGCGGCAGGTCGGAGCAGTGGCGGCAGCACTTCGATGACGGGCTATACGCGGAGCTCGACCGACGCTTTCCGGGTTGTCTGGAGCGACTGTGCTACCCGAGAAACTAGCTCCACTCCACAACGCGGTCGCCGAAGCGCTCTAGGACCTCCTCGTGGTTCTCGACCCACTCCCGATCTCGTCCTCCGACGATGCTGCTGGAGAATCGCTGCGACGACATTTGTACAGACTAACATCTTGCAGGCACGCACTGGATTGAATGTCCCGTGCCTGCGATCCAGGTGCTCTGCCGGCCCCCGTGGACGGGCGACTCGCGGGCACCTGTAGCTCGTGAGTTGTCCGCGACGATCTCGTGGAGCACACGGGCGGCCCGCTGCTGGGAGGTACCGGTGGGTGCGGGAGCAAGTTGTACACTATCCAACTTGCCGTCCCTGCTTGTGTGATCCCCGCCGTGCGGCTGCGCTTCCTGTACGAGCGCATCGTAGCGGCTGAGAAAGACGTGACGCTCTCGGTGTGCCCAGTAGGTAGACCAAGCTCCCCATCGTGGTGGTGGGGGTGCGTGCCAGCGGGTCCACCCCTCCGGGTAGGAAGCGCACCCCTCGACCCCGCCAGGCTCGATCCTGGGCACAGAATGGGCACAGAAACGGGATCAAGCCTGGAGGCCTGATCCCGTAGGTGTTTGCCGGGGGTGGGAATCGCGGGCGAAGCCACAGCGACGCCGCGCAGCGGCTAGCTAACCCACACGGGCCGAAGCCCAAGGGATTATAAGTTCGGAACAGACCCTCTCGGCAAGGGCGCGGAGAGGCAGAAGTGTACAGCAGGCGCGGCTTTTGGACGAGGTCGCGCCTGGAATCCCATTTGTCAGCCTAATCCCCTGCCCTGCTGAGTCTTAAAAGCGGCTGTGCCGCGATTGTGCCAACGTGAACCTGCCAGACAGCCAGAAACCGGGCTCAATCGACAGTCGGAACGCTCGGCTGCTGACTAGAGTCCACCGGTCCCTAAAAGACCACGGGGTCAGAGATCGAGTTCCCTCCCCAAACGAGCCACAATGAATCGCTCGGTGCTGTCTGCGCTGGCGCTTCTAACTCATAGGGTGTCGCTCCGACGCAGCCGAAACATGTTCCAGAGGGATTCACATCCGCCCGAAAGAAACTGATGTTCCAGGTCCAGTCCGAGCGCAGATCGAGGCGCAGTTCCCCAGACGAGAGCGTATCGGGTCCTTGTAGCAGCCAAAACGAGGTCACAAGCTCGCCTGTCGTCCGCGTCCGGAATGCTTGTGTGTCTCTTCGGCTGCCCGTCTCAGCCTCAAAGTCGTCGCCCGTCAATTGGCGCGTCAGGCTTCCGTCGGAGAATTCAAGCACGACGAAATCCACAGAGAATCCGGGCTCTTCAAAAAACGTGTAACTGACCGAAGCTTGGTCCGCACTGCAGCCTGTTGCGATAAACGCAATCGCAAAGCTCAGCGCGCAGCCTATGAGCCGTCCCCTTGTCATGAAGCCTCCCCAAGCTAGCCGGACCAAACGCGCCAACGGCTCGCCCACTCCACCGCCGCTCAAGCGCTCGCCCGAAGCCCCCCATGGCACGCGGGCCAAGCCGACTTGGCCGGGGCTAAGAAGAGGTTACTCCACGAGGCGAAGCGCCATGACGATCGCGCCGTCGCCGTCGCCGGGCTCCATTCCGCCGCAGGGGATCATCCGAATGTAGAGGTTCCAGTTCCCCGTCTTCCCCGTGGTGGGCGCTATGAGGGTCGAACCCGGAACATACTCATAGCCGACCTGCTCCAGAAACACGCACGTCAGACCGCTGACCCGCGCACGCAGGTTGGCACCGGACTCCTCAATGGTCCTTGGATCGATCACGGGCATTGCTCGCACGCGATAGCCGCTTTCGACGCAGGTCGCCTCCTGGTCATTTTGGTCTACGACACAGGGTCCACCGATCCTATCCTCGTCCCAGAACAGATTCGGCTCGAAGTTCATCACCTCCTCGAAATTGAATTCATCGGCGGGTCGGCCCGCGCCATCGTGAAGTAGACTTTGCCTGTTACCGCCCGCGGACGACTCGTAAACCCAATCCCCAATCCCTACGGGCGCTACTTCACCGGTCGGGCAACCCGCAATCCACGGCCACAGCGCCGCGTTCCCGCCGCTCCCGTCTGGCAGTTCGGCCCCGTTCGTCGCGAGCGGCTGAAACCAGCAGCGCCAGCTTTCGGTCTCCACACAAGGGCTTGCCTCCTCGCCCTCGCCTACCTCGTTGGATGCCGTCTTGATTTCAATGATGTCTCCGATGTTACCCTCATAGTAACCGGTAAACTGGCCTGGCCCGCCGAAGCTCATTACCTGCTCGGTGACACCTTGGACGAAAGAATTCGGCTCAAATGGTATGTACAGGTCGGGATTGGGCGAGCCGGTAAACAGCGCGTCACCGTCTCCTTCGAGCCACCGGTCCGGGAGGGCAAGCGGGATCGGGCACAGGCCAGTCTTCGTGGCAGGGTATGCCTCCGCCGCGGCGACGGTGCCGACGTTTACCTCGTCCC
The DNA here is from genome assembly GCA_039588495.1 of Gemmatimonadota bacterium. GTDB lineage: Bacteria > Gemmatimonadota > Gemmatimonadetes > Palauibacterales > Palauibacteraceae. Next base: position 24,771 of record JBDGZR010000011.1, read on the forward strand.
AACCGAGGACGCGGGCGAAGATCGTTCCGATCGCGTTGCCTCGTTCCATGATGTTGCGGACACGCACTCGCACCTTCTGTTCGTCTAACAGGACATCCACATCCTCGGGGAGCACCGTCGAGGTCGTACCGAGGACTGTATTCTTCGCGGCGTACTCGATCGCCCACTGCCTCGGACGGTCGGCGTTGTCGGGAAGCGTGATGAAGGAGGCCGCACCGGCGAGAGCCGCGGCATCCGCCACACGCTGCGAATCGGTCCGTGCCCCCAGCAGCATGCCTAAGTCCACGGCGAGGGCCAGCATTCCGAGCATCATGCCCGTACCGACGGCTACGATGACGAGTGTGGCGCCGCGCTCGTTGGTTGAGAGGGTTACTGGCGAAGACCGGTAGAATCGTCCGGCGATAGAGGCTCGATCGAACAAGCGACGAGTCGGCATGAGTCCACTTCCTGTCTACTGCGGCATACTATGACAACAGGTCTCACATTTATGAGATTCCGATGGACGCGCAAGTGTCACGGCGAGGCAACACCTGTGGCACCGCAAGTCAGGAGAAGCTCTATTCTGCGGCGTATGGTTCGCCGAGACTCGGCGAGGTGGATCTAGCTGCTAGGCCGGAATCGCTCTCGCCAGAAAGCGAGAGGGACGGCTCGCGAAGGAACCGCCCTTCTTTGTAGTCCAAGTGCAATCACGGTCATCGGAGGAACAGGTGGCCGCTCCCCGCCCAGCTATCGGACGCTCTCCACATACGAGACGAACTCGGCGGTAAGGATGCCCAGAGGGTGTTCCCAAAACAGTTGGTTGTCGGGAGTTGCTAGGAGACCCTGCACCACGAGCCCAACAGCTTCGGACGGTCCGTCATAAAGATACTCGGTCTCCAGGCGCGTCCAGATGCTAGACAGGTGCCTGTTCCAGAGGATGCTGTGGTGGGATGCTTGCGCCCCCCTGTAGTGGAATCTCCTAGCCGCCTTGGGATGGATGCGACCCTACGAGGACGAGATCAGGAGCGTGGAGGCCGCGTTGTCACGCGCGTAACAGGTTAAATGCGAGTAGGGGCGGCCCCGAAGGAGCCTGCTATGTGAGTTGCGGTCGGGGCTCGGCTGACGTCGAGCCGGTTACAGAGCCTCAAACATCGCGCCTCCGACTGCAGCACATCCGTGTCGAGGCGGAAGGCAGCTCCGGCTAAGGGGCACCAAGCTGCTAGCAACTACCGAGCCAGGCGAGCAAGCAGGTCCGCGGTTACGAGATCGAAGACTTCCTCAAGCTCCGCGGCCGACGGCGCGAAGAACATGCGGCCTTTCGGCTGGTTGGGATCCGCGACCCCGCCTTCGTTTGCGAGCAGACGGAGGTAGTCCAGATCCGGAGCCGGCGCTGACCCACAACCCCACCCGGTACAGCCGAGACCCATCGTGTACAGAATGTAGCCCGCGCTGCGAATCTGATCCGCCCAGTAGATCCCGTTCTGTGCGGCCTGAGCCCGCACCTGGTTCTCGGTCATGCCGAAACACCAGTAGACGTCGTTACAGCCATCGTACGGAGTCTGTACGGGCGGTGAGGGGTTTTCTACGAGGGTGTTGTAGTCGTAGTAGCCTGTCACCCTGGTGGCGTCGAGATCGCCCGGTACGACGATTACCCGATCGACTCCGTCGAACATGCCCCGAATGGCCGTGGGACGCCCGTCGGTGAAGAAGACCACTGCCTTGGCAGCCCGCTCGCGTAAAGGTGCGTTCTGCATCTGCTCGAAGGCAGTGCGCAGCCCTTCGCCCGTGTTGGTATAGCCCGCCGAGACCATGTTGTTGACCGTGGTCGAGATGGCGGCCTGAAAGGGGCTGCCGAGGGGGATGCGATCGACGGCTCGCGCATGGAACGAGCTCATCCCCACCTGGTCGATGACGTCCGAAAAGTTTGTAACAAACTGATTCGCCGCATCCTGGAGGTCATCCCAAGCGTTATTCTGGGCGAGGGAGTAGGACTGATCCAGAACGAGAGCGAGATCGACCGGAGGTACCGCAGCGACAGCCTCCGACGATATGGTAATCTGATCCCAGCCGAGAATTCGCATGAACGTCACGGACATCGGCTTCGCGGCCGTCATTCCGACCGTAAGCTCTCCCAGTGCGTTCGTACCGAACGTAAGTGAGAGCGAGATCCCATCCACGCCGTCCTCTACGCCGTTGAGCTTGGCCATCGCGAACGCCCTCTGCGTAGCCTCCGCCTGGCCGACACGAAGCGCACTCGCGGCAGCTAACGCCGCGGCGTCCACGGCGCGCGAGAGTCGGGTCTTCGTCAGGTAGCCGACGCCCAAGTCGATGGCCAGCCCCCCGGCACCGATGATCCCCATGAGCGATACCGCGACGAATACGAGGACCGCGCCGCGCTCTTCCTTGATCCGGCGCGCCCATCGGGGAGTCCGGCGCGTACGCTGCGCTTGGCCGGGGCTGGAAAGGGAGTCTTTCTGTCTGGAGCGGTTGTTGGTATGGGCCTGCTCAGAAAATCGATACATCATACATCGTATCCGGGATTATGGGTCCGAGGACTCTCGACAGCGGGGTTACCTTCTGGTGATCGTAGAATATCTCGACGGCGAACAGCTGCTGGCCGTCAACGAGCCCGGCCCCAGCGTATTGTGCAACGGACGAATCCACCATGCCGACGCGGCTAAGCCCGTCGTATCCGGATGTGGCGACCTGCTCTTTGAGGGTCGGAATGCCCCCTTCAACCAAGATCCTCGACACGATCGTCCCGCCGCGGACATCCAGTCCGATCGACACGCCATTCGACATCGTGACCGCGAGCACGGCGTCCAGCGCGGTGCCGCGGACGGCGATGTTGGCTCCCTCCCGGCTCAATGTCGACATCCCGTGAGCCTTGTCGAGAGCGTTGCCGAGCTCCAGGATCCCGAAGCTCATGATCAGAAGGAAGGGCAGAACGATCACGAGCTCCACGAGCTCTGCACCTTCATCGCGCTGCCAGATCTCGCGGGCAAGCGCGAGCAGCCGTCGCCGCGGCCCGTGCGCCGCAAGGCTGGATCGCCGAGAGCTCCGCGCCCGTTCGCTAAAACGCGGGTTCATTTCTCATCGCGGTGGTGACGACTATCTCCTCGAGTGGCGAGAGGAGGTCGCCCATAGGCTGGAACCAGAAGTCGTACTCGTACTGCACTCCCACCTGCACGACCTCTTCCGGACCCCCACCGTCGGCCGGGATGATCACGATCTGTGCGACGTCGACGCCGAGGTTCTGTGCGCTTCGCTGAATGACGAGCTGTATCGACTCGGCACGCGTAAGCGGATCACCCGTGTCGGGATCGTCGAGCGTCTGGCCGGTAACCGCGAACCTCGCGGCCTCCGCAACGGCGTGGCGGAGCGTGAGACGTGTGTAGTAATGCCGTCCGAGCTCGAAAATCCCGAAGAAGAGAAACAGGACAATCGGAATAGCGAACAGGAACTCGACCGCTACGGAGCCTCGCGCGTTCCTGTTCCGGCCACGGCGCCCGCGGCGGGCTGGGCGAGCATGCCTGTAGATCGACTGTATCGCACCCACCTGGGTCAGACACGAAGCCGGGACAGCTGGCCATCGCACCTCGACCGAGAAACTTCCCTGCACGGGAGCAGGCTCAATCGTCACAGCTGCCGAAATAGCCGGAGACTCCAGCAACGCGTCTTGCTCGGCGTACAGGCTGGGGCGCAGAACGGAACGGCGACAAGGCGGTGGTGACTTAATGGTATCCTTCTGTTTGTCACGAAGCGTTCGGGAGTAGAGGGGTTGATGCGGTGGGCTAGATCGACAAGGACCTGAACCTGGTCCAGTTGGAGGGCCAGCCAGAGGTGAAACCTACTGCTCGGCTTTCCTACCACAACTTACCTCTTTTACCTCTTACCACCTAAAGCGGGCAGCCACACCCCGCTTCATAGACCTGGCAATCATGCCGAAATGGTATAGATCGGCGCAAGAGTGGCCGGCGCCTGCTGCCCTAACGAGGACGAGATCAGGAGCGTCGCCGAGACTCGGCGAAGTGGATCTCGCAGCTAGGCTGGATATCGCTTTCGCCGGAAAGCGAGAGGGCGGCTCGCGAAGGAACCGCCCCGAATCCTTTTATCCTCTTGACCCCGGTCCTTCTTAATGGCTTTAGGCAGCGGCCAGATACAGTCCCGGATCTAGGGGTGAATCTTACCCATAAGCGGGGACTCATGATGGTGTGCCTCCTTCCACTCGTCCCCCTCCCGCACCCACACGGCAGTTACGCGCCAGGTCCCTCTCCTAGTCTCACCACCCCGAGCGTGTGTGCCGACGAGATAAAAGGTCGCGACAGCTACGTCGCCGTAGATCTGAGCATTGAAATCACTCATGTACACGTTCCCCGTGACGAAGCCTAGATCTGAGCCCATACGCGCCGCTGCCTCTGCAAACCCGGCTTCAAGCAGCGGCCGCCCGTCCGAGAAGAACATGGTAAACTCCGGCAGATGCTGTTGGAGCACGGACTCTTGGTCCTGAGCGTGAATAGCGGCGTAGTGGCGTTCAATCGCGGCACGTAGGGAGGCTGCATCCTGTGCTTGGGCGGCATGAGTCGGCACGAGAGCGACGCCGAAGGCAACTAGCAAGGTCAGGGTTTTCATGGGTCTGCCTCCTTGAGATATGGCAAAGTTCGATTCGACGGTCAGTGGCTGGGCCACCGCTCAAGGTGGCATCGGACACCTCCGGGCAAGGAGACAGTTTGCTGCTACTGCATCGTTCCCAGCGTAGGCAAGGCCGCAGGTAGTGTCTA
>JBDGZR010000012.1:0-30825 GCA_039588495.1 Gemmatimonadota bacterium
GTTGTGCAGCGTGTTCTCGATCTGCTGCTGGTGGCGTCTCGCCCGATGGCTCAGGATCAAAAGGAGATCCACGTTGTTGTGAGCGTGCTCCGACCCATGGCGCTTCTCGACGCCGCCTTCTCCGCGACCGTAGCCGCCCAGCATGATGAGCGCGCGATAGCTTGCACGGTCTACGATCCTGCCGACCACGCTAGCCGCGTCGTAGCCGATGGCGGCGAGCTGCTGCTCGACCTCTCGGCCGCCGTGGACCGTAAACCTCCCCCATCGATTGATCATCGGCGCTCTCCAATCAGTTGAGTGAACAGGGTCAACAGTTTCCGAACATGCTCTTCGGGTCGGAACGAACTCTCGTACGCGCGCCGACCGTTACATCCCAATCGACGGGCATATCTCTGGTCGCTCACGAGTCGGTCGATCGCTGTCGCGAGCTTGGCGACATCGCCCGAGGGAAAGAAGAGCCCGGTCTCGCCGTGGGTAAGCCACTCGCCCATCCCACCGACTTGGGACGCGATCACGGGTGTCCCGTAACTCATCGCCTCGGGTCCAACCAAGCCGAAGGTCTCAGGGACTCTCGAGGGAACGATCGTGCACGCAGCCTGGGCGTAGAGTCGGCCCAGATCGTCGCCGGTCACCTTGCCGAGAAATCGCACACGCGCGCTCAGTCCGAGCGACCGGGCGAGCTTTCGGTACGTGCTCTCTTGCCTGCCGGTGCCCGCGACGTAGAGTCGAGCTTCGGACCGCGAGCGGGCCAGCGCTCGAAGGAGGAGGTCGAGTCCCTTGCCGCGGACGAGCTGACCCACGAAGAGGAGCAGATCTTCCGACCGGCGGACGCTTGCCGCGTGGATGGGTGACCGCACGAACAGCGGAATGACATGAATCTTCGAAGGGTCGAAATCGTGCGCGGCGACATGGCCAGCCATGTACCGAGAGCCCACCACGAACGCGTCCAGGGGCAGGCTCTGCCCCCGTTCTCCCTCGAGTTGCCGAAGGCTACGTAGGCGCGGTCCCCCAGAAGGCCCCCGGGTCACGCATCCCAGACAAGCGTAACACCGGGCTCCGGTCGGCCGTGTGCAGGTGGTCCTCCGAATCGCGGTATACTTGTGCTCCCGAAGGCAAAACAGACGGTGGTCATGGAAGAAGCGGACGATGGGTGCATCCGCTCGGCGCAGAGCCTGAACCACGGACTCGTCTCCCAACCTGTGCACGTAGACGAGATCGGGCGCCAGCTGACGAGTCTGAGCTTCGAGGTCGTGGATGGGACCGGCGCTCGCGAAGCTGCGGAGATAGTCGGGATCCTGTCGCCCCGAATCCTCGTACAAGAGATCCGAGCGCACCCCGTTTCGGGCCAGGAAGTCGGCCGTGTCCCGCACGTAGCCCTCACAGCCCCCTTTGCCGGCCGCGTGTTGGTTTATCCAAAGCACGCGATAGGATAGAGTGTCCGTGCGGCCTGACGGTCTAACCGTCCGCGCCGTCCCATACTGACTCGTTGCAGTCCATGTGTCTCTTAGAGGTGCAATCTCAGTCTTGGTCATGTGGTCCATATTGGGTCGATTCTCCAGGTTATTCGCTGTCACGGCAGGTATAGGGCAAGGGCCGAACCAATGTGAAACGGGATTAGACGACAGATGACGAGGGGTTTACATTCCAAAGGTGCGGCACTGGTCGAACACCCTTAGGCGGCAGCCGAGCAGGAGCACATTGCAGATCAAGGTTGAAACCAAAGCGGGCGAGGTAGCGCTCGTGACCCTTCAGGCCGACCACCTCGACGCAAACAACTCTAAGCAGTTCGGAGTAGAGCTCGCACCCGTCCTGGAGGAGACCCAGCTAGTCGTGCTCGATGTGGACTCGCTCGACTTCGTAGATAGCTCTGGCCTTGGGGCGCTGCTTTCGGCCTTGAGGCAAGCGGCGGCAGGTGGCGGACCATCGGTACAAGCTCTCTTCGATGTCGTTCGGCTCGACCAGGTGCTCGAGATCTACCCGTCTCGTCGGGAAGCCGTCGAATCCTTTGACGCGACCCGGATGTGAGGCGGTCTCCTCGATGCTGAAGACCGTTCAGGAAACCGATCGCCTCACCGTCATAGAGATTCAGGCCGGCGTGCTCGACGCGTCGAACAGCCAGCAGTTTCGAGAAGCGGTAACACCGATGCTCCACTCGGATACCGTCTTGTTGCTGGACCTTTCCGGCGTGGAGTTCGTTGACAGCTCGGGACTCGGCGCCCTTCTCTCCTGCCTCCGCCGCCTCAACGAAGTGCAGGGTGATCTACAACTCTGTTCCCTGGCGCCGCCGGTACGCTACGTGCTTCAACTCGCGCGCGTGCACAAGATCATCGACATCTTCAATGACCGGGACGAAGCCCTGCGGGCCGCACGCTCCTGACAATACTCCCTCTCACCGGGTGATAATCGGACCGGCTCGCGACGGATTCGTCCGACCGCAGCAGATCACGAGCGCGAAGAACTGATCATGACGGATCCCCCTCCGAAGCGTTCCAGAGATGCCGACGGGCGGGCAAAGAGCGACCTGGAGAAGCTCAATTCCTTCGCCGTGGCCCTCCTCCAGCAGCGCGGGCTGAATGATCTGCTCTGGGCTGTCGCCGACAACATCGGCGAAACGCTGCAGTACGAGGACTGCGTCATTTATCTCAGAGAGGGTGAGGTGCTGGTTCAGGCGGCTGCGTTCGGCGAGAAGAGTTCGTCCCACCGAGAGATCAAAAGCCCGATAGAGATTTCGATCGGCGAGGGCATCGTCGGAGCGGTGGCGAAGACCGGCCGCGCCGAGATCGTGGACGACACGAGTCAGGATCCACGCTATATCACCGACCAGTTCTCGGGTCGATCGGAGCTTACCGTGCCGATCGTCTATCAAGGCGTTGTTCTCGGGATCCTGGACTCGGAAGCGAGCCGCGTACACGCCTACGACAGAGGTGACCTCGAACTACTGCAGTCAGTCGCCAACATCGCGGCGCCGAGGATCGCTTTTGCGCTGGAAGAGAAGGAGCGACTCCGCGCCGAGGAGGCGCTTCGGCTCGCAAACGAGCGTCTCGAAGAGCGAATAGAAGAAAGGACCGAAGAGCTAAGCGAGGTGGTGGCGCGACTGACTGGCGAGGTGGAGGAGCGCAGAATCGCCCAAAGAGACCTGCAGATTCAAAAGGAGCGTGCGAGAGCGATCTTCAACACCGCCATCGACGCCGTGATGACGCTTGATGATGACGGCGTGGTGACGGGCTGGAATCCAGTAGCAGAGCGAGTTTTCGGCTGGTCGGTCGCGGAGGCCGCTGGCCGAGACTACCTGGATTTGATCGTCCCGCCCGACCAGCGAGAGGCCCACCGCGCTGAGAGGGAGACGTACTTGGCGACCGGCCAGTCGGAGCTCATGGGCACCCTGCTGGAGTTGCCTGGTCGCCATCGGGACGGGCGTGAGTTCCCAGTCGAAGTGTCGATCGCCCCGCTTCCGCAGGACGCCGGAGGCGGCTTCAGCACATTCATGCGAGATATCTCGGAGCGGAAGCAGACCGTCGAGGCTCTTGAACGGGTCCACTTGCTGGCGAGCGGCCGACTGAGCTTGCTCGAACACGCGGCGGAAGCGCTCGCCCTGGGTGCGGCGATGATCACATCGGACGACTGCCTGGTGAACGCCAACGCAATCCTGGGCCAGCTGGCCGTCCCTTGGGGCGGTGCGGACAACTGGTGGTCGGCGATCAGCGCCGCCGCTGAGACGCCAGAGAGCATCGTCTGCAGCCTCTGCCATGGAGCGAGTTTGTCCGGCTCCCGCACGGTCGTTATCCAGACGCCCGCAGACGAGAAGCGCACGTTTAAACTCAGCTACGCGGGTCACAGTCATGACGAGACGGGAGAGATTCAAGGGAACGTCGTCCTAGTGGCGGATGTTACGGCCACGGCCGAGGCGGAGAACGAGCTCAGAGTTCTGCGCCGGTTTCCAGGCGAGAGCCCGCACCCGGTCATGAGAGCCGACGGCAGCGGAGAATTGCTATTCGCCAACGAAGCGAGCCTGCCCCTCTTGTCGGCTTGGCATGTTCAGGTAGGCGTTGAACTGCCCGCGAATATCCGCGATTTGGCCCGGAGCTCGGCAGACACGGGCACCGTGCACCGCGCGGATGCGTGGGGAGGCGGTCGCTACTACGAGCTGGTCATCGTTCCGACCGCCGGCGCGGACATCGTGAATATCTACGGCCGCGACTCGACGGAAACGGTGGAAAGCGAAAAAGCTTTAGAGGAAAGCGAAAGGCGGTACCGCCAGGTCATAGACAGCGCGCTAGATGCCGTCGTGACGATGGACGCGCGTGGCCGGGTCACGGAGTGGAATCCGCAGGCCGAGTCGATCTTCGGCTGGCAACGAAAGGAAGCGCTCGGGCGACGCATGTCGAATCTGATCATCCCCCCGAGTTATCGTGAGCCTCACGAGGCCGGATTGAAACATTACCTGCGAACCGGGGAGGGGCCCGTTCTCGGCAAGCGAATCGAGATCACAGCACTGAATCGGGACGGAAACGAGTTTCCAGTAGAGCTAACCATCACGCCGACTAGGGGCAGAGACGGATCGGAAGATGTCCGGTTCAGCGGCTTCATCCGCGATCTCAGCGAGCGCAAAGAGGCGGAAGCAGAAATCAATCGTGCTCGCGAGCAGGAGATAGAGCTCGGCGTTGCGATTCAGGAGATGTTCCTGCGCGGTAAGCTACCGGAATCCTCCGACTCTTTCGATTTGGACTATACGGCGGAGCCGTCCAGGCTTCTGGACGGCGATTTCGCCGAGTTTCTGCCGCACGGTCAAGGCGTTCTCGATATCGTCGTCGGAGATGTGATGGGGAAGGGAATCCCCGCGGCGCTCCTGGGAGCAGCGACGAAGAGCCAGTTCTCCCGATGCCTTGCGAACCTCATGGCGGATGCGACCTCAGGGCTTCCTCGACCCGATGAAATCGTGGGTGCCGTCCACGACGCGGTCACGGATCGCCTCCAACACTTGAATAGCTTCGTCACTGCCTGCTATGTGCGCTTCGAAATGGAAGCGCAGACTCTGTCGTTCGTCGACTGCGGGCACCCGCGGATCATCCATTACCACGCGCGGGACAGAAGCTGCTCCCTCCTCGAGGGTTCGAGCCTTCCATTGGGGTTTCTAGACTCGCACACCTACTGTCAGCACCAGAGCTCGTTCGACTCCGGCGATGTCTTCGTTCTCTATACGGATGGCATCACCGAGCTGCGGTCCCCTGAAGGTCAGATGTTCGGCGAACCAAGGCTGCGGGAATTGGTCGAAGCGTACGCCCACAGGTCTTCTAGGGAACTCGCGAGCCGGATTCGCTCGGCCCTCGATGAGTTTGGGGGAGGCCAAGCCCTGCGGGATGACGTCACCCTCGTCGTCGTCGGGGTCTGCCCAGCGCCAGCGGCCGAGGTCTCAAGCGACGAGCGGCTGTCGGTAACGCGAGACCTGTCTGAGCTCGCGCACGTTCGATCCGTGGTGGCGGACTTCTGCTCCAGGGTCGAGCCGAGGCCGGGCGAAGGCTTCGTCGTCGAGCTGCAGCAGGCCGTTCAGGAATCCCTGACAAACATCCTTCGTCACTCGCAGCCCGCTGAGCAGACGTCGCCTGTCGAACTGCATCTCCACCGTGACACGGAAGGGATGGAGGTAGGGTTGACGTATAAAGGCATCGCCTTCGAGCCAGCCAACGTGGAGTTGCCAGATCTGAGCGTCTACCCGACGGGTGGCTTCGGCCTCTTCATCACGGAAAAATCCGTAGATTCGGTCCGATATACGAAAGAGCCTGACGGCAGAAACCGCATCTCACTGCAGAAACGCTGGCAACCGGCCTGAACGACGGTTCACGGCGCGTTCCTCGGTCTAATCAGCCTCATCGATTTCGTATTTTTTCAGCTTTCGATAAAGAACGGAACGGCTGATTCCGAGCTCTCGCGCCGTGGCCGAGACGTTACCCGAGTAGCGGCCCAGCACCTCCGAGATGACCGCTTGCTCGATCTCTTTCAGCTTCATCCCCGGTCTCACCACGGGGCGGGATGTCGGAATGGGTGCGGTGGTCGCTCCCGTGGGTCGCTCGGGTTCGCCGAAATCGCTCCCATGGAGCATCGGATCAGAAACCGTTACCAGTCGCTTAGCGTCCTGCCCGAGAAGACCGGCGTATTCTTCCAGTTCCGCTTCGTTATCCAGGCCCAGGCCATGCTTTCGGACGGGGCCGGGGAGGTCGTCCAGGCAAATCACATCGCCCTCGGCAAGCACGCTTGCCCGCTGCATGGCGTTCTGGAGTTCGCGCACATTGCCGGGCCATGGATAGTCGACGACCGCACGCAGGGCGGCGAGGTCGAAGCTTCGGAAGGTAGAACGTCCGGCGGCGGCGTCATACTCTTCGAGAAACATATGCGCCAGCAGGGCCACATCCCCCTCACGGACGCGAAGCGGCGGAATCGCGAGCTCCACTACGGCGATGCGATAGTACAGGTCGGCTCGGAAGCGGCCGCTCTCGACCTCCCTATCAAGGTTTCGGTGGGTGGCCGCCAGCAGACGCACATCGCTCTCGATGTCCTTACTGCCACCCACCCGGCTGAAGGTGCGCTCCTGAAGGACGCGAAGCAGCTTCGCCTGTAGCGAGGCGCTTAGCTCTCCTACTTCATCGAACAAAATGGTGCCGCCGTTCGCTTGTTCGAATCGACCGATGCGGCGTTCGGTCGCGCCGGTGAATGCTCCCTTCTCGTGCCCGAACAGCTCCGATTCCTGAAGTGTCTCGGGAATCGCTGCGCAGTTCAAAGCCACGAACGGACCTTCGTTTCGGTTGCTGTGTTCGTGGATGGCACGAGCAACGAGCTCCTTGCCCGCTCCGCTCTCTCCGTGGATGAGAATGGTCGCGTCGCTCCCCGCCACGCGATCCAGCTGACGATAGAGCGCCTTCATCGGCTGGCTGTGCCCGACCATTCCCGCGAATCCCTGGCCTTTCACCTCGCGCTCGAGCGACACGACGCGAGTGTTAAGGCGCTGAAAAGAGATCGCGTTTCGGGCCACGGTCAACAGCTTGGCCTCGTCCGCCGGTTTTACCAAGTAATCGAACGCGCCGGCCTGCATGCTGGCCACCACGCTCTTGATTTCAGCTCTCTCAGTGAGAACGACGACGGCAACGCGAGGGTATTTCACTCGGATTTCCCGGATAAGCTCCACGCCGGAGCCGTCGGGCAGGTCGAGGTCCAGCAGGACGAAGTCCGGGAAAGTATGGTCGAGCTTGGTCAGACACTCGGAGGCCTTGGTCGCGACCTCGACGTTGTGTCCGGCTCGCTTCAACCATCTAGCGAGAAACTTCGCATCCGAAGCGTCCGCATCGGCGATGATCGAATTGCCGGGTCCCAGGCGGGGGAGTGATGCGTACTCTCTCATAGAGTCTCAGCCGATCAGATGCGTAAAGGGTGGGGCGCGACCCCGAATAGTACACACGCGCTCCGATGTACGACAGTCTGTGTTCCGTATCAGTACACATTTTGCGGCAAACGGGCCGTTTTCCTGGCCTCGTGGCTGGCACGTCCGCTGCTCCTTGCCCCCACCAACGAGAACGGTGGACCAAGGCGACCGAGCATGACGACAACTTTACGAGATCCAAGCACGCTCCTCCCGCGGTTGGAAGTTGATCCCGACGAAGGCCGACCGCCCCCGGGGACTAAGAGCGATGGCGGCAAGCTGTCGGTGTTCGTGTTCGTCGATGCATTGGGCTGGGAGATCGTTCAACGATCGACGTTCCTCTCCAAGCTGGCTCCATACCGGGGCCCGCTCGACACGGTACTTGGCTACAGCTGTGCTTGCGATCCCACCATTCTGACGGGACGGCTGCCTCGGGAGCACGGCCACTTCTCCTTCTTTCGCTATGCGCCCAACGAGTCACCCTTCGGCTTTTTCCGCACGATGGGGTGGTTGCCTCAGAGCTTGAGCGCTCGTTGGAAGGTGCGACGTTTGCTCAGCCGGCTGGCAAGGAAAGCTTTGGGATATACCGGCTATTTCGAGCTCTACCACGTGCCGTTGGGCTATCTGCCCCTGCTCGACTACACGGAGAAGCGAGACCTTTATCAGCCTGGCGGCATCAACAGCGGCGCGAAGACCGTCTTCGATCTGTTCCGCAGCGCCGACATCCCTTTCCACGTCTCCGACTGGCGACAGTCCGATGCCGTGAACGTGGCTGACGCGAACCGCGCGATTGGGACGGGACGTCCCCGAGCCGTCTACCTCTATCTCGCGGGGCTGGACGGCGTCCTGCACGCTGGCGGAACCGGCTCTCCCGATGCTGTCCGAACTCTCCGGGAATACGAGAGCTGGCTGCAACTGCTGATGCGCAGGGCCGAAGAGAGATACGCGGACGTGAGCCTGCACGTCTTTTCGGACCATGGTATGACAGATGTCAAAGAGCTCTGCGACGTGGCGGCCCGGGTCGAGGAAACCGGTTTGCGGTACGGGAAGGACTTCGCTGCCGTCTACGACTCGACGCTCGCTCGCTTCTGGTTCCTGAACGACGCCGCGCGTGGTGCAGTGCGCGCGCTGCTGGAGGAGCGGTCGGACGGCCGTATTCTGTCAGAGCGGGAGCTGAAGGAACTCGGCTGCGATTTTCCCGACAGCCGCTACGGCGAGCTCATGTTTCTCGCGAATCCCGGCGTGCTCATCTGTCCCAGCCACATGGGACGGCGTCCGGTCGCGGCCATGCACGGATATGACCCAGCGGACCCCGATTCCCGCGCCGCATACCTCACCAACATCCCCTCGAGCGCACCGCCGCGTCATCTCACGGATCTTTTCGGCCTGATGCTACGTGACTGCGAGCTGACGGTCGCGTGAGGTATGTAGCGTTCGCCGCGTTCACCCTGACGGCTGTGCCCGCCATGACGATGGCGGCCTACGGGTCTCGAGCGTCCCGAGGTCGGCTGCTCGCGCTGCTCGTGTTTTCCACCGCGCTTGGCGACCTGGCGAACATAAACTTCCTGTCTCTGGAATCGTATCGCGGACCTGATCGCGGCTTCGAGATAAACCTCGCGGACCTGATCGCGTTCGCGCTCGCAGCTGCACTCATTCTGCGCCACGGCTCACGGTTGCGCTGGCTGCCGTTCAATACGCTGCCCATTCTGGCGTTCGGGAGCCTTGCCCTTCTGTCCACCCTGATCTCGTCCGCTCCTCTGTACGGTACGTTCACGCTCTTCAAGCTGGCCAAGTTCTACCTGATCTACTGGTGCGTCGTGAACGCGTTGAGCACAGGTACGCCACGCCGCTATGTCTGGTGGGGTCTGGTGATGGTCGCGGCGTTGCTCACGGGCCTTGCCTTCTACCAGAAGTATATGCTCGACGTCTACAGGGTTTACGCCTCCTTCGACCATTCCAACACCGTTCCGACTTACGCGAATCTCGCCATTCCGCTACTCCTTGCCTGGGGACTGGTCGACCGATCGCTGGGACGCTGGGGCACGCTGATTGGTGGTGTGGCAGCGTTGGGCCTCACGTTCACCGTAGTCGCCACCTTCTCTCGTGCCGGGATCGTCCTGGCCGGATCTTCGATCGTCGGTGCGCTGTTGCTCTCCTCTCGACTCGCGCCGTTGGGACGACAGGCAGCCGCTTGGGCCGGTCTCCTCGTCGGCCTCCTGGCAGGTGGTGTTCTTGCCGGTGATAGCTTGGTTAAGCGCTTCAACGAAGCCCCCGCCTCCTCGCTCGAGGCCCGTCGTGAGTTCAACGTGGCGGCGGATCAAATGGCCCGGGATCACTTGCTCGGGGTCGGCATCAACAACTTCTCCCACTCCCTGACGCACACTCCGGCGTATCGAGAGCACATCTCCGTGTTGGAGGCCGAGGAAGCCTCGGGCGTGGCGCATCACATCTACAAGCTGACGGCGGCCGAGATGGGTTACGTCGGCCTCGCGCTGTTTCTGTTGCTAATGGCGAGGTTCACGCTGCTCATCGGCTGGCGAGGCTTGAGGACCCGAAGCATGGATGGCGCGGTAATCAGCGGCGTTTTTCTGGGTCTCTGCACCTTGCATGCGAGCGGCCTCCTGGAGTGGACGTTCCGCACGACCCCGGTTCTTTACCTTTTTGGCGTACTGATGGGCGTCGGTGTGGCTCTCGCCCGGGGTAGTGAATTCCGGCGAGCGCACAGGCCACCGGCAAACCTCACGCTGCACGCCCAACCCTCATGAGCCGCATCGATCGCACGTTTGGCAACGCCATTGCCAGCTACGTCAGGTTCGGCGTGTCGGTGGGCGTGGTCTTCGTCATCACCCCGCTCTTCATCCGCGTCCTGGGCGCCGAGAAATTCGGTCTCTGGTCGCTCGTGTTCGCGCTCGTCGGAGTCGTCGGTCTGCTGGATTTCGGCCTTCTGACCACGACGACGAAATACGTCGCGGAGAGCAAGGGGCGTCGTGACGGGCGGCGCAGAAACGAAGCTGTGAGCGCCCTTTTCTTTCTGTACGTGGCGCTTGCCGTCGTATCCATCGCCGTGCTGTGGGTCTCGACCCGACTCTTGGTTCCTCTGTTCGGATTGGCTCCGGAGTCCGCCACCGAAGCGGTGCCCCTGATTTGGATCCTGGGAGTGCGGGCGGCCGTGCTTGGGCTACCGCTTTCCCTGTTTCGGGGGATCCTCTGCGGCGAGCAGCGAATCGCCCTGGTCAGCGTCGTGCAAGCCGGAGCGGCTGTCGTATATGGCGTTGCGTGTTGGGTTGCGCTGATGAACGGGGAGGGTCTTTTGGTGCTGGCGTGGCTCAATCTCGGCGCCATGCTCGTCGAGCACCTCGTGTACGTCATACTCTCCTTCCGCCTAATCCCGGACCTGGAGCTTGGATGGCGGCTGCTGAACTGGTCCACCCTGAGAGCCGTGTGCAGCTTCAGCGCATCCCAGTTCGTCGTCAACGCTTCCGCACTCGTACGGCTGCGTTCGGATCCATTGATCGTGAAGCTGTTTCTTCCTCTATCGGCCGTCGGTGTCTACGCGATTGGCCTGAAGGTGGCCGAGTATATGCACCTTCTGGTCAAGCAGGGGGTCAACGCGGTTGCGCCGTTGATCGCCGAACTCGCCGGAGAGGGCGAGCGCGGACAGATCCGAGAGGTTCTCCTCGTCAGCGGCAAGTTCGCGCTAGCCCCGGCCGCGGCCCTGGCGGCGGCCGCCTACCTTCTGGGAGAGGCGGCGGTCCTGGCATGGATCGGTCCGGGGTTCGAGAGTGCGGGCCTCGTACTCTCCATCTTGTTGACGGCGACCACATTGGCGATGCTGGAGAGTACCGCGTCGAGCGTGCTCGCGATGAGCGGCTACCACCGACCCGCCGCGATAGGAGCGGCCGCGAGCACGGTCTTGAACGCGGTCCTGAGCCTACTCCTCGTCCGCCCACTCGGCCTGGCCGGAGTCGCCCTCGGCACGCTCATCGCCACACTGCTCGTCGATGTCTTCGTGATTACCGGCCTGGCAAGACGCGCCTATGGGATTACCACGAAAGAGTACGCTTGGCGCGTGGTGGCACCGGCTACGTGGCCCGCGTTTGCTTCGGCCGCCGCGACCGCCTCGCTAAAGCTCCTCGTTGAACCGGTCCTTCTGTTCGAGCTGATCGTGGTCGGCGCCGCCGGCTTGACGGTTTATCTGCTCCTCTTCTTCCGGTTCTCACTGAGCCGAGGGGAACGGGAGCGCCTCACATTCTCATTGCGTCGCGCCTGGGGGCGGATTCGCCGTCCACGAGTCGCGCCTGCAGGACAGGGTCTATGAATTCCTACCAGGATCAAGAACAGGATATTGGGGAGCCGGCTGCGCCGATCGACGTCGCCACGGTCGTTCGCGGTGTCGCTCGCCGCTGGCGGCTTCTTCTCGGGTGGCTGGGTGCAAGTGTGGCGCTCGCCGCGTTTGCCGGCTTGCTCCTTGGTCAACGCTCATACGAGGCGGAAGCCGTGCTGCTTTACCGTCCACAGGAGTTTGTCTGGACGGGCGTCGAGCGGGCCAACTTCGACTCTCTCTCCCTGAACACCCAGCTGAACCTCGTAAAGGTAAGATCCAATCTGGAGGAGGCGCGTGAGAGGATGTCGCTGCCGGCCACTTTGGAGCGCGTCGGGAAGTCCATCCGGGTCACGGCTGCCGAGAACACAAACCTGCTGGTGCTGAGCGCCGCGTGGGACGACCCTGAAACTGCCGCAACGCTGGCGAACACCATGCGAGATGTCTTTCTCCAATCTCAAGTCAACATCCGGTATCGGGAGGAGTTGGCGCTGGTGACTCGCCTCTACGACGAGTCGAGCGGGGAGCTAGAGAGACTGAAGAACCAGATCTCGAACCTCGGGCGCGTCAGCGGCGACCTTCAAGGTCGTATTGCACAGGAAACCGACGGAGCGCCCAGCGAGGGCCTCATCAACATGAGTGTGCGAGCGGAACAGATCCGCGACGCCATATACGACGATCGAACCGACCGGGCGAATCTGGCTCTCTACGCGCACAAGAAAATCGAATACGAGAAGGCCGAGACCCTATTCGAGAGCGGCGCGATCTCGGCGATCGAGCTGGATAAGGTTCGCTCGGAATACGAGAAGCTGAAGGCCTTGGCCATCGACACCGAGCAGATTGGCGAGTGGAGAAGCGAGCGCGACAAGCTCAGAGACGCGGTGATCCCCACGGACTCGAGAGATGCCCCGTCGGCGCCCCTTCTCCAGGAGGTCATGCTTCGAGCGATAGATGTAGAGTTCGAGCTGGCGGCCACGACGGAAAAGGTGGCGCAACTCCGAGAACTGCGGCAGGAGGTAGGCGACAAGCTCGAACGGCTGCGGCTCGAGCCAAGCCTCCAATCCGATGGGTCCATGCCCGCCTGGCTCACGGACGCTGATTTTCGCCTCGTCACCGACGCCAAGCAACCGACGCTGCCGGCGAAATCGAACCGGCGTGTCGTGGCCCTTGCCACGCTCCTCCTGCTCATCGGCTCCGGGGTGAGCTTGGTAGGGGCCTTCGAACTGCTGCCCGGCAGAATAAGATCCGCGCCCGAGCTCAGCCTCAAGCTCGGTGTGCCGGCGCTCGGCGTTCTCCCGGAGCATGAAGATGGGGAAGCTGGAATGGGATCGGCTGCGGGCTCTCGGCTGGAGGCGGCGGAACGATATCGGATACTCGGGGAACGCGTGCGGCATGCCCTTCCGGAAGGTGGTCGGCTGCTCGTAACGAGCGCCAACCACGCCGAGGGCAGGACCACCTTTGCGCTGCGCCTCGCCGCCGCGCTGGGTGACATGGGTACGCGGGTGCTACTGGTCGAAGCGAGTTCTTGGCGTTCCGGGCCCAACCTGGAATCCGGGGATTGGCGGCAGCGTTGGACTCGAGCTCTCGGGATCAGGGGCGGGGGACTTGTACCCTACTTGGAGCGACTCCCGGGCCTTACACAGAAAGATCGCGGCCTGCCGGAGGCTCGTGAGGCAGGGCTATCCAACTCGGCGAATCCAGCCGAATGGACCGGCTTGAATGCGGTGCATTTCGATCCACACCGTGGCCGATGCGGAGTGCCTGTACTCTCCGATCTTTCCCTTTTTCTGGACGACGCGGCGCACGGTTATGACCTCGTGCTGATCGATGCTCCGCCGACCTTGCCGTACGCAGACGTGCAAGCCATGGCCTCTGCATGCGACGGCGCCCTTCTCATCGTGAGAGCCGAGCGGAGCCGACCCAAGGATGTTCGGGCGGCCGCCACTAGGATAGCCGATTCCGGGCTCACGCTGGTCGGTTCCGTTCTCTGTCGGGCGCAAAGGCCGTTCCTCGATCTCGAGTGAACCAGGGGCGACCATCACTGCCGGATGGACATCCACTGAGCCGGAACTCTACAACAAACAGGAGGCACCATGAGCAAGCAGAGCCAGGCGACCTATGAAGCGGCTGCAGCCATCATCGAAAGTCAGCAATGGGGAGATGATGATGAATTCCCTCACGTGCAATTGTCTATTGATGGCTTGATCGAGAAGCTCACCGCCTTGTTCGCCTCAGATAATGAGCGGTTCGACCTAGAACGCTTTGCCGAAGCCTGCACGACGATCTCCAAGGGGTACACCCGCTGGCGTCGGAACAGGGGTGGCGGTAAGCAGGAAGTCCCCAGCCCCGCAGGTGACACAGAATACAGGTGGGACAGGTGAGCGACCTGTGACGCTGTAGCTGAAAGCTACACCGCCCGAGCCGCTGATCAGTATCGCGGCTTCGTTCCGTCTTTTTCTGTATCGATCCGGCACAGAATCGGGCCGCTTTCGCGAGAACGTGGCTTGCACTAAGGCAAACTCGGCAACCGAAGTCCGAGAAAGAGAGCTCATGAGAACGATTCAGATTCCTCGTCGATTTGTCCGCTCCGAGTGGGGTGGGACGGAAACCGTCGTCTGGGAGACGAGCCGCCGGCTAATCGCGCGCGGACACCCGACGACCGTGATCTGTCCGAAAGCCTTGACGTCCAAAGACTGTGAGATCGTCGGCGGCGTACCGGTTCGCAGAGTGTCTTACTTCTACCCCTACGTCGGTTTGACCTCAGAGACGCGACAGCAGCTGGACCTCAAAGGAGGAAACATGTTCTCCTTCGAGCTCATGCATGTGCTGCGGAAGAGCGGAGCCGACGTTCTTCATCTTCACACCGGTAAGCGAATCGGCGGCATCGCGCGTCACGTGGCCCGGGAGCGAGGCATCCCTTACGTGATTTCCCTGCACGGTGGAGTCTACGATGTGCCGTCAGAAGAGGCGGCCGCGTGGACGCGCCCGACTCGAGGGACATTGGAGTGGGGCAAGCTGCTCGGTTGGTGGGTCGGCTCGCGCCGCGTGCTGACCGATGCCGCGGCCGTTCTCTGCGTGAGCCGGGAAGAGTGCGTCCTCGCTCAGCAGGCCCTCCCTCGACAGCGCGTGTATCACATTCCGAACGGCGTCGATGTGGAGCGTTTCCGTGTCGGCGACGGCACTCGATTCCGTCGCAAGCACGGGATCGCGGTCACATCGCCCATCATCCTCACGGTGGGCAGGATCGATACGCAGAAGAACCAGCTCCTTGCGATCCAGGCTCTATCGGAAGTGGATGGGGGCGATCAATCGACACAGCTGGTCATCGTGGGTCCCGTTACGGACGCCGCGTATCTGAACCGCCTTCGGGCGGAGATCCGAAGCCGCGGTCTGGGTGATCGGGTGACCGTCATCTGCGGTCTCGACCCGGACAGTCAGGAACTCGTCGACGCCTACCACGCCGCTGATGTCTTCTTCCTGCCTTCAGTGCACGAGCCGTTTGGCATCGTGATCTTGGAAGCATGGGCGGCGGGCAAGCCGGTGGTGGCGAGTCGTGTCGGTGGCATTCCCGATTTCGTGGAACACGGGACAAACGGCCTTCTCTTCGATCCCCAGCGGCCCGGGGATGCCATCGAAGCGCTTCGAGGACTCATCTCCAACGGGGCGCTCGGCGAGCGATTGGGGGCCGAGGGGCAGCGGACGGCCGAGAACGAGTTCAGCTGGGACCGCATAACCCAGAGATTGGAGAGGCTATACGAGACTTTGGCGGCCGAGAAGCATAGTTGCAGGGCGTCCACGGGGGCGTCACGCAGCCCGCTCCGACCGGTGCTTTCCCAGGAGAGGGTCGCGTGAGCGCCCCCGCCATCGGCGCGCTACGCTCGATAGGGAACGCCGAGCGATTCTTGGATACGCCAACGTCATCGGCGCTTCGCATCGGTGTGAGCGCATTCGGCACGGACGGAGGTCAGTCGGGCATTGGCAGGTATCTCCGGGCGCTCTTGGAGGAGTTCGGTCGACTCGAGGGCATAGGAGACCACATAGAGCTTCTCGTCGCTCGCTCCGATCGAGATTCGTTCCCTGGTGCGCACGATGAGCGTGTTTATCCCGACATCATCTCGAAGCCTTCCGCGAGCCTGCTATGGCACGGTTCCGTCCTTCCCGCGATCAGTCATCGCGAGAATTACGATGTACTCTTCCTACCGGCCGCGAATCGGCGACTCGTACCGTGGACTCCCTGTCCCTCCGTTGGGACGGTACACGACTTCGCGGCTCTCCACGTCGCCGGCAAGTACGATCCCGCGAGACATTTCTATATCCGCCACATCCTGCCCGCCCTGGTCCGCCGGCTGACCCGGGTCATCGCGGTCAGCGAGAGTGGCAAGAGGGACATCCTCGAACACACAAGAGTGGATGAGGAGCGTGTGACGGTCGTCCCGAACGGTGTCGACTTGAATAAGTTCCGTCCGCAGGATCCCGAGGAGTCCCGCAGCCGGGTCCGACGGGAGATGGGCCTGTCGCTTCCCTACCTGCTTTACGTGTCCCGACTCGAGCACCCGGGGAAGAACCACGTCCGGCTCATCCAGGCCTTCGCGCGTCTCAAGAGGGATCGCAGCTTACCGCATCAGCTCGTTCTTGCAGGGCCCGATTGGACACGAGCAGAGGCGATTCACGAAGCCATCGCCCTGAGCGGCGTGGCGGACGACATTTGGACTCCCGGATTCGTATCCGGAGATCTCCTCCCTTCGCTGTACGCGGCCGCGGACCTGCTGGTCTTCCCCTCGCTATACGAAGGCTTCGGTCTTCCGATCCTGGAGGCCATGGCCTGTGGAACGCCCGTGGCGTGCTCGAACATCTCCTCGATGCCGGAGGTCGGGGGGGAGGCTGCGGCCTACTTCGATCCGATCGACATCGAAACGATGATCGAAACGATCCGGCGCCAGCTGGAGGATGGCCAGCTACGCGAACGCAGGCAGAGTCTGGGGCTGGAACGCAGCCGTGGATTCACGTGGAGGCGCTGCGCTGAGCGGACGATGTCCGTGCTCGCCGAGGCCGTCAGGGAGGCGGCATGACAGGTCCGGGATCCGCAGCCCGCATGAACAGTCGCTTGGCGACGATCGAGGCGATTCAGCTACAGTTCGGTTCCAGTCGATGGCGCAGGTACCGAGCCAAGGCGCGTGTAGCTCGTCGAAAGCTGATGTGGTGGGTCGCCGTTCATGGGGCACTCTTCACGAAGCGGCTCATCGATATCGTGGTGGCGGCGGCGCTCATGGTCATGCTGGGACCCTTGTTCCTGCTCTTGGCGATCCTCATACGGGCGACGGACGGCGGTCCCGTGCTCTTCTGGCAGGAACGGGTGGGGAAGTGGGGAAGAACGTTCCAGTTTCCGAAATTTCGGTCCATGGTGATGAACGCCGAGGCCTTAAAGGACGAGCTGCTTGCGCAAAACGAGCACGGCGAGGGTGTGACGTTCAAGATTCAGCGCGATCCGAGGGTTACGTGGATCGGCAGGATCATGCGGCGAGGCAGCCTGGACGAGCTGCCGCAGCTTTGGTGCGTGCTAAAAGGGGAAATGTCGCTTGTCGGACCTAGGCCCCCTGTGCCTCGCGAGGTCGTCCGCTATTCGGTCAAGGACCGTCGTCGCCTGGAAGGGAAGCCGGGTCTCACCTGCATCTGGCAGGTCAGCGGGCGCGCCGATATCCCGTTTCCCGAGCAAGTGGAGCTGGATGTCAAGTACCTCGAGTACCGTGGCTTCTGGTTCGACCTGAAGCTTCTCGCCCGTACCGTGCCCGCCGTGCTTCTGGGCCGAGGAGCGTATTGAAATGTCCGAGATCTCACCGCTCGCCACCGTGGTCCGCAGCACGGGTGCCGGAGAAGCCTGTGCCCCCAAAGCCGCGCACGCGGCGTGCGCACTGCGGCAGGACTCCCTTTGGCACACGTTCCTGAAACGCGGGATGGACGTACTGGCGGCCGCCGGGCTACTGATCGGCCTTACCCCGCTCGTGCTCGCTCGGGCTATGGCCGCGCGGCAGATGCCACGCGTGCTCCGGGAAACGAGATTGACCTTGGGGGCGCGGCCTTTTGAGCTGCAGACGCTCGCTTTTGCTCCCCGCCAAGAAGAGAGCCCCAGCGAGTCCAAGCTCGACGACGGCATCGTGGGGTTGCACCTCTACGCGACCCTTCTCTCGGTGCTTACCGGGAAGCTATCGCTGGTCGGTCCGCGCCCGCTGACGCCGCGCGAGGCGATCATGGCTCTTGAGAGATCTGAGCGCAGACTCTCGGTTCGGCCGGGCCTGGTCGGTGCGTGGAGCGTCAGGCAGCGGGCCAACCTCGATCATGCTACGGAGGCCGAGGTTGAGGACGAATACCTCGACCAGCGCAGCCTGAAAGGGGATTGCGGCATCCTGCTTCGCGCCCTCCTCCTCTCCGCGTGGCGCAAGCCGGAGAGCGGCTGGAGTCAGGAGATCGACGTCTGCGGATTTCGGATTCGCAACACCAGTATGCAGGACGCGGTCGTCGACCTGCTGCAGCGACTCGGTTCACCGGAGCCATCGCACGTAGCCTTTTTGAACGCCCACTACGCAAATGTCGCCTCCGGCGAAGCCGAATACCGTGAGGCCCTGAAAGCCGCCGACGTTCGGTGGCCCGACGGTATGGGCGTCCGACTCGCGGGCACCCTACTGAAGCGTCCCATCCAGGCCAACATCAACGGGACGGATTTGTTTCCGCTGCTGTGCCGAGAACTCCGTACAACCAGCTCCCGCCTCTATTTACTGGGAGCCCGCCCCGGCGTCGCCGAGGCGGTTCGAGGCTGGATCGAACGCGAACATCCGGGCGTCACGGTCTGCGGTTGCATGCATGGCTACTTCAGCAAGCATGAAGAGCCCGAAGTGATCCAGGCTATCCGGGAGAGTCGGGCCGATCTGATCCTGGTCGCACTGGGGGCTCCAAGGCAGGATATCTGGCTTCAGCGTTGGCTCGTTCACAGTGGAGCCAGAGTCGGTATCTCCGTCGGTGGCCTCTTCGATTTTTTTGGGGGTCAGGTTCCACGAGCGCCCCTTTGGCTACGAGAGCTAGGATTCGAGTGGGCCTACCGCCTCTTGCAGGAGCCTCGCCGCATGTGGCGGAGGTACCTGATCGGCAATGTCGCCTTTCTGGCTCGGGTGATGCGGCCCGCCTGGTTCGCATCGAACCGAGCGCCCGTCCCCTCTGTGAGGAGCGTATGACAACGCGTACTGTGCTGATTGCGACTGGTAGCCGCACGGAGGGAGGCGTGTTCGTCAGGAAGCCGCCCTTCGAGCTGGTCCCGTTTTTCGACCGCCCCTTCTTGCATGGCGTTGTCGAGCGCTTGGCCGAAGCCGGAGTCACCGAGATCGATCTCATCGTCGGCGAGCGGCCAGAAATCGTCGAACGCGAGGTTGGAGATGGAAGCCGCTGGGGCCTCAACATCACGTATCATCTCGTTCGTAATCCTGATCGCCGCTATCGCGCCCTCCGCGCCCTGCGGCCTGACTGCCCGGAACGCCGCGTGCTGCTGGCTCACGCCGATGCTCTGCCCGACCTGAAGAGTCTGAGAATCCTCCTCTCGCATGTCGGCCCGAACCCCGCGGCCATTACGGCACTTCCCGGAGCGCCGGCGGACGCTCGGTCCGATGGGTGGACCGGTTGGGTCAATCTGTCTTGGGACATGCTGTTGCGTGTTCCCAAGGGCCTGCTCCAGAGCGAGCTGGCGCCTTGGGTCGCGCACCAAGCAGACGGCGAAGTGCGCAACGTCGAGTCGGCTTTCGTGTTCGGCGTAAGCACATCACGCGAATACCTGGAGTCGCACCGGCTCGCACTATCTCGCCGTTTCCGAGAAGGCCCCTTGGTTTCGGGAGTCGATAACCCAACGGGGCTGCGGGTGGCTCCCAGCGCCCGCATTCATCCGTCGGTGAGCATTCGGCCGCCCGCCTACATAGGGCGCGACTGCATGATTTCGGAGGGGGTGGAGGTGGGTCCGCATGCCGTGATTGGGTCTGGTTGCATCATCGGTCGCAATTCCCACATCGAGCACTCCGTAGTCCGCCCCGGTGCCTACGTCGGCGAGAGTCTGTCGATCGAGCAGAGCGTCGTCGACGGCGAGTGGCTGGCGAGCGTGCGGCACGGGGTCGCAGTGGAGGTCAGAGACAAGCTGTTGCTGAGTGTCGTGGCCAAGCACCGGTTGCGCTCCGCGGTTCTGGGCCTGGCCGAGCGGGCCATCGCGGGATTGCTGCTGGTGACTGCAAGTCCGATCCTCCTCGCCACGGCGCTCGGGCTTTGGGTGTCTCGCGGCCGACCCGTCCTACATCGCCTCGAGGTCGTGCGTATCCCCGGAAGCGACCGAGCGGGCGAGGTATCCACTTTCCGGCTTTTCACCTTCGATCCTCGATACGGGCACGAGCGCCTGCGACGGCGAAGTGGCCCGATCTCTGATTTGCTCGTGCGGATTCTGCCGGGGCTAGTCAACGTTGTTCGCGGTGAGATGCACTTCGTGGGCACGGAGCCGCGCTCTCCGTCGGTCTTTCTTTCGCTGCCCGACGCATGGCGTCAAACGTATGCGAGGGCGCGGGCGGGATTGATCACGGAGGCAGAAGTTCGCATGGGCGCCCGTCCCTGCGACGAAGACCTGTACGCCGCCGAGGTCTGGAGTGCGGATCACGCGAACTGGCGTCACCGATCAAAGCTGCTCTGGAGCTACTTCCTGACTCGAGTCACACCGAGCGGGCGCTCGCGCAGACAGGAGGTAGTGACCGCATGAAGCTTTCCTCACGAGTTGAGCACGTCCGCAACTACGCGTTTCTCATTCGGAACTTTCGCAACAGCCTGCAGCTCATCGACTCGCTTCGGGGAGGTCGGGATGCCTTGCACGCGACCGGGTGGAACGGGGTTCGCTTCGTTCATCCGGAGAGCCGAGGAGGGCTGGCGGGGACGCTCGTGGAACTCTGGGTCGATCAGTGCTACACACGCGATGGATTCTATGAGCCGGCGGCCGGCGACACGATCGTCGATGCAGGAGCGCACATCGGGCTCTTCGGTATCTGGGCGGCCAGGCAGAATCCGAGGTGCCGGGTCGTTGCCCTAGAGCCCTTTCACGAAAACTACTCCTGCCTGGTAGCGAACCTGGCCGCCGCCCGATTGCCGAACATCCAGGCGCACCGGGTCGCCGTGGGGGGCGAGTATGGTACCGGGAGCGTCCGATCTTGCACCGATCGGTCTATCGATCACCGGTTCACCGCGAATGAAACGGCCTCCTGCCGGGCCGTGTCTGTGCCGTGTGTTCCGCTGGAGGGGCTTCTGAAGATCGCCGATGTCGATCGCGTCGCGCTTCTGAAAATGGACATCGAGGGCTCCGAGCATGAAGCGTTCAGGCGTGCCACGCCATCGCTGCTGAGGCGCTTCGAGCGCATTGCCATGGAGTACCACGATAATCTCGTTCCCGGTACGCTCGATCTCGTGCGCGAGCGCCTGTCGGCCACGCATGAAGTCGAAGTGTTCCCGACAGGTGAGCGCGGCTACGGGATATTGAGAGCAAGGCTGCGCCTGTCGACAAGCTCCTTTCACGTTCAAGCGCGGCGTGCGGTCGGCTCCCGAAGCCCGACTGCGTTCCTGCAACCGCATTAGAGAGCCCTCCAGTGATCGGATCACTGCCCCGCGAGGCGCCGTCTGCGCTGAAAGAAACGGCTCGGACGAATCTCCCCGGCCCGCTGGGAGTCCAACTGTATACCCTCCGCGCGGAGATGGAACGCGACGTGGCGGCCACTCTGGCCCGGGTGGCGGAGATCGGCTACGAGGAGGTGGAGTTTGCGGGCTATTTCGGCCATTCACCGTCGGAAATCCGGAGGTTCCTCGCCGACGCGGGTCTTCGCGCCCCTGCCGCCCACGTTGCCCTCAACCTCTTAGAGGAGGCGTGGCCCGCGACTCTCGAGGCCGCCGCCGCGGTCGGCCATGAGTACGTCGTCGTGCCGTGGATCCCCGAGTCCATACGTGCTTCCCTGGACGATTGGCGGCGGACTGCCGAACGCCTCACCCGGGCGGCCGCAGAGGCCCGTGCCACGGGGCTTCAGTTCGCCTACCACAACCACGACTTCGAGTTCCGGGAGATGCAGGGCCAGACGCCGCTGGACGTCGTCCTCGAGACGGCCGATCCGGATCTGGTTCAGGTCGAGCTCGACCTCTTCTGGATCGTCGACGCTGGCGGCGACCCGATCGCCTTCATCGACCGCTGGCCGGGCCGGATCCCGCTGGTTCATGTGAAGGACCGGAAAGGCGATGGCCGGATGACCGAGGTAGGGAGCGGCGTCATCGACTGGGCCGAGATCTTCCGACACCGGGAGCGGGCCGGGATCCGCCACTACTTCGTCGAGCACGATAGACCGGGAAAGCCCTTCCAGTCCGTGGAGTCGAGCTTCCGCTATCTGAGCCCACTCGAGACTTGAGTCCCAAAGGAGCACCGTCGCCGACTCGCGTAGGGGAGAGAAAACTCTCCATGTTTCCTCTCCAGGTTCGGTCCGCACCAGGTGCGGAAATGCTGAGAAAGGTCCGTACCTAATGCGGACTTTTCCGTAGAAGTGCGCATTTGGTGCGGAAATCGGGCCCTAGCTCATATGTTTTGCAATGTTTTGCAAGCAGGAGGGCACCGGTTCGATCCCGGTCGGCTCCACTGTTGTAACGTGCAGTATGTTAACATCCTACGGTCGCTCGTCCTCCTCGATCCACAGATCGTCCACATGCCACACGGGCTCGGCCCGGTACGGGCTGCTCAGGCCACGGACTCGCCGATGGGCGACCGTGGTCCGAACATCCGGATACAGCCCTATCATGGGCTGATCCTCCAGGAAGATCGGCATTAGCTCGGCGTAGATCCGATCGATCTCGACTGGGCTTAAGGTGGCGTCGGCTTCACCGAGAAGGCGGGCCACCGTGGGGTGCGCGTACCCGAGGACAGACTCCTCACCGAAAAACACTGTGTGGGAAAGGCCGCCGCCCGGAAAAACCGGGAGTATCGCAGCCTGAAAATCGGCGGTCTGCACTCGCTCCCAGATGTTCTGCAAAGTGAGGATTTCCATCTCGATGCCAACGTTGCGCAGCTGCTCCTGCACAAAAACCGCAGCCCGCTCACTCTCGCCTCCCGAGGCAAGCAGGGTGAAGTGAAATGGCTCTCCGTTCCTCTCCCGCAGGCCGTCCGCGTCGGCGTCCAACCAGCCGGCTCCTTCCAGCAGGTCGATAGCCCGTTCCGGATCGTAGGCAAGAGCCTGGGGCACTTCGCCACGTCGGAACTGTCGGGCGGTAAACACAACGTCGAAGATCGGGAGATTGGCGGGGAGGTTCAGCACGCGGTGCAAGCCTTCCCGGTCGATAGCCCGCGTTAACGCTTGTCGGACCCTCCGCTGCTCAAACAGGGTGTCTCGGTGGTTCCATACAATCGCGACCACGGAATTGAACAGCACATTCTCATAGACGCGGAACCGTGGGTCGTCAGCCAAGGTCAGCAGATCCGTACGATCAACGTAAGCAACAGCATCGACATTACCGGCCAGCAACTCAGTCAAGGAAGATCCACCGAACTTGAGAACAACCCGATCGATTCGCGGCCGTCCGCGGAAGTGATCCGGATTCGCCTCCAATTCGATGATCGTCCCGGGAACGAGCCGTACGTAGCGATACGGACCGTTTCCCACGGGATGGGTCCAGAATTCCCAATCCCAGAAGCCCTTCGGATCCAGGTCCTGGAGCAAGTGCCTTGGATAGATCGCGTTGAAGACCGCGGCCTCGTTGGCGATGCTGTACGTCCCTATCTGCTGGCGCGTGATAGTGAACGTGCTGTCGTCGAGCACGTCGAGCCTGAATGCACCTGGTTGTTCCACGAGAACATCGGGATGACTCAGAAGGTCCATAGTGAACTGGACATCGTCGGCCGTCACCGGTACGCCGTCATGCCAGCGCACATCCGTCCGGAGGTTGACCGTCCAGGTGCGGTAGTCCACCGAGTGCTCCCAGCTCCGGGCGAGCCGGGGTTCAAGCTCTCCATCTGCATCCCATGTCATCAACGGCTCGAAGACCAGGAATTGTGCAGGACGGTAATAGGCGCGGCCTTCCGCACCGAGCACTCGGTCGTCCCCCGGATACAGAACCGTCAAGGTTGAGGGTTCAGCATCTGCCCGGTCGTCTGCGCGTACACAACTCCCGGTGATCAGAGCAAGTGCGCCGACGCTGCCGAAGACCAGGGAGCCGATGGCCGGCCACGGCCCCAATGTTCCGCGTCGCTGACTTCTGCAAGCCATATAGTCGTCAACCTGGTCTCAGGAGTTAGCTGGAAGGGCCTAAGCAGCGCCTCTGGATACCTGTAATCATAATCAGATTCGGCGCCAGCATGTGCCTTGGCCAACACCGCCGGTCTGCCGTCAGGTAGGCCGCGGCGTAACTGTATGGCCAATTAGTCAGGTGTGGTGCAGGCAGGCACGGCCCGATCGGGACAGGGGGGCCGGTTTGTAGGCCCGGCCAGCACGCGGCCTCTGATCGCTCCGCGCAAACCTGGCCGTGATCGGCATCCTCAGAGCACCTGGAGCTCGGTGACCTTTCGGAAGTGATGGCCGTGTATGGCCAGGGTCACGGCTAGCGGAAGGAGCCGGGGACGGCGCACCAGGGTCCAGGCGAGGAGGGACCAGTAGTGGCGGCGCTCCTCGCCCCGCACCCCCAAGTGCCAGACCGAACGGAAGAAGACCCGGAAGTCTTCCACGGTGACGGGGGTCTTCACCTTGGGAAGCCGGTATTCCCGCAGGAATGTCCGCACCCGCTCGTAGAAGTGCTTCGGGGAATAGATGTGGTCGAGGATCCGCCGGTAGCCCACCTTGAGAACTTCCGCATCCATCCTCGGGATGATGTTCGTGGTGCCGTCCGTGTTGTCCCCGGAGATCTTCCCCAGGAGCCGTCCTTCTTGCTTCAGCCGCTCGAAGAGGCGCGTGCCGGCGGGTGCCTGGAGAAGCCCGACCATGGCGGTCACGATGCCGCTCTTCTGGATGAAGTCGATCTGGCGCTGGAAGATCGACGGTCCGTCCGAGTCGAAACCGACAATGAAGCCGGCTTGGACCTGGAGCCTGGCTCTCTGGATTCGCTTCACGTCGGCGATCAGGTCCCGGCGGAGGTTGTGCTTCTTGTTGCTCCCTACCAACCCCTCCTCGTCGGGTGTCTCGATGCCGACGAACACGGTATTGAAGCCGGCCTCGGCCATCATCTTCAGGAGCTCATCGTCGTCGGCCAGGTTCACCGAGGCTTGGGTGTAGAAGGTCATTTCACTCTTCCGGCGCCTCGCCTCCCGTCTGCCACCGAGAGACCGCTGCCACTCGATCAGGGCCGGCAGGAGCTCCGTCTTCACGTGCTTGCGGTTGCCGATCAGGTTGTCGTCGGCGAAGAAGACCTGCCCGTGCCAGCCGCAGGTGCGAAGCGCCTCCAGCTCCTTGATGATCTGATCCGCGGTCTTGATCCGGGGGCTCCGTCCGAAGAGGACCGTGACGTTGCAGAACTCGCAATCGTAGGGACAACCCCGAGAGTACTGCACGCTCATCGACTGGTAACGCTCGAGGTCGGCCAGCTCCCAGAGGGGGATGGGACTCTTGGTGACGTCGGCGAACTCCGTGGCCCGGTAGACCCGGCCGGGACTGTCTTCTGCCAAGTCGCTTAGAAACCGGGGTAGCGTGAGCTCGGCCTCGTTGAGGACGAAGTGGTCCACCGCGGCGAAATCGCTGTGCTCAGCCGTGAAGAGAGGCCCGCCGGCCACGACCGGGACGCCCGCCTCGTTGCACCGGGCGACAATGTCCCCCGCGGAGGCGCGCTGGACAGCCATTCCCCCTACGAAGGCGTAGTCTGCCCAATCCAGGTCATCGGACGTCAGGGAGCGGACGTTCAGATCCACCAAGCGCTTCTCCCAGTCGTCGGGCAGCAGCGAAGCCACCGTGAGAAGCCCAAGAGGCGGCAGTGCCGCCTTCTTCCGCACGAAGGGAAGCGCGTATTGAAAGCTCCAGAAGGTCACTGGAAACTCGGGGTTGATCAGTAGTGCGTTCATGGCGGTCCCGGACGAAGAACTGGCGCTCGGCGCGGTCCGAGCCCATCGAGCAGCTTCGAGGGCCTCACGGCCTCAGACTATTTACTGTTGAAAGGAGAATCGGCCCCGGCAAGTCAGGAAAACCTTTATTCGGCAGCGTATGGCGGGCGGGCGAGATCCGACAGCCCGGTTCACGAAGGAGGCGGGTCCCTCTGGCGCGGGGTGAGCGACACAGCGTCTGGCGTCAGCCCAGCACGGAGAAGCTGCTGTCCCGGTTGACCCTCCGATTTCGGGAGTAGAAGCCGACATCGAGCGTCACCGCGGTGTAGCGGCCGGTGACGGTAACCGGATCTCGATCGTGATCGTGTCCTTCCTCACAGGCTGTAATCAGTTCCGCCATCATCAGGCCGACCATGGGAGCGTTCTTGAACTGGTTCCCGCTCGTGCCGACGGCCATGTAGAACCCGCCCAGGTCCGACCGATCGTATACCGGAATCCAGTCATCGCTCACATCGTACAGGTCGGCGATTCCCTTTGGCCGGTTCGGGATCCGCAGGCCCGGCATGCGCAGCGCCAGCCGATGGACCTGGGCCCGCCATTGATCCACCGTGACTTGTCGGTTGAAGTCGTTCGGGTCGTCGATCCACTCCTTGGGATCACATTCCGGGTCCTGACTGCCGACAAGCAGAGTGTCGCCGACTTCGGAGCGACAGTAGCCCCCGATGTCGCTATCGGAGACGAACGGGAGCTGGTCTCCCGCAGGGTTCGGCAGATAGTGAACCTCGTGGCGCAGCGCCCTGGTTGTGACGTTCATGGTGCCGTCCACCCTAGCCATCCGGTTGATGACGAATGAATGAGGGCCGGCGGCGTTGACGACGATGGGCGAGTCGATCGTCCGCCCATCCTTCAGCCTGATACCCACGATGCGTCCCGCGCGCCTGCGTATGTTCACGACCTCGGCGTTGAACAGGAACTCGCTGCTCCATGCCTCGGCGGCGCGCTGGAGATTGTGGGTGGCCAGCTGTGGATCATTGATGTAGCCCGCGGTGGAAATGAAGATCGCTCCCGAAACCGTGTCGCCGGACGGTTCCCCGAACCGCTTGTCGTCAGGGCGTCGCGCCGGGCAAAACGCGGTAATGTCGAAGAACGGTAGCTTCCTTCTCAGCGTCGCCGCGTCCCACTCTTCATACGGGATCCCCAACTCGTCGTGAAATCGGAGATGTCTGCTGTAGTCGTGATCCGGAGAGAGGATAACCACCATCCCCGTCCGAGTGAGCCGTGCGCAGCCTCGCTCGTCTTCCGCTTCGAGGTAGGATTCCCAGTCCTTCCAGTGGAGAAAGCTCTCGTAGGCGAGCGCCGTGCCGTCCCAGGTAGAGTAATGCGTGCGGACGATGGCGCAGGTACTGCCGGTGGATCCGTCGCCGGCGGCCGGCAGCTTGTCAACGTTCAGCGTTCGGTAACCCTTCTTGGCCATCTCGAAGGCGATAGCGGCGCCGATTACGCCCGCGCCGATGATGACCGCATCATACCGATCGTTCATCGTACGACTTCCTTCCCGCGGCGCTCATATGCGCCATCGGCTTAGCCACTTCCAACTTCGTGACCATCGCGTTTCAGAGACTCCTTTGAATTGATCCGGGTCGCCGGGCGACCTGCCACGCAGATCTCGAGGAGGTGGACTCTCCGCGACGTCGCTCGGAGATCGACCTACGGATGCCGCCTCATCAGGGCCTGCACGACGTTCACACGGTTCTCCACCAGGTTGCGGAGCATGTTCGCAAACTTGGTCGGAGCGTTGTCACCCATCAGCAGGTGGAGCCCGAGCGTCGGTTGCTCCTCCGTGGGCATACGCTGGAGCGCTTCCTCGAAGAAGGCCGCTGAAGCCTCCGTCTTGTCCTCCCAGCGCACCCGCTCGAAACCACAATCCGCCATTAGGACTTCAAGGTCTCCAACGGCGATCAGGTGGTTGATCGATGGTTCTGCTGCCCACGGCACCGGGAAATGCAGCCCACCCTGCGCCCCGGCGAAGATGTCGTGAAAGGCAAACAGGCCGCCGGGCTTCAAGACTCTGGCTATTTCACTGTAGAAGCCGGCTTTGTCCGCGATGTTCATCTGCGCATGTTCGGTCCAGACGACATCGAAGTGGTCGTCGGCAAACGGCAAAGCGAGGGCACTCCCCTGTCGAAAGGTCGTCTTGTCCGCCAGGCCGACTCGGGCCGACAGCATCTCCGCGACCCGACAGTACTCTTCGGTCACATCCAGCCCGGCCACCCGACAGCCCACCGCGGCTGCCAGATAACGGCCCGTTCCGCCCAAACCACAGCCGACATCGAGCAACTGGTGATCCGGTTGGACATCGGCCCACTGCGCCAGCTCCTCGGTGGCCGCCCGCCCACGGATATGGAACGCGTCGACGGGCGCCAGGTCATCGACGGTGAGCGCGTCGAGGTCCTTACCCGCCGCCTCCAGCGCGTCGAGGACCTGATCCCCGAGTTCGGCAATCGTGTAGTGCCTCGAGACGTCTCGACCAGGCATTGTCATCGGATGTCCATTCTCGCTTCTCGGCTCAAGAACAGTGACGCGCGGAAGTGAACGGGCCGACCGTTACGTCCAGCCCAGCTGCTCAAAGGCCCAGGCCGCGTTCCAGATCTTGTACATCTTCTCGATGCGGTCGTCGGCGCTCATGAACAGCACGAAGACGTAGTGCGAGTTCATCTCCCGGTTCGTCGGAGGGACCGGCCCACCCTCGCCGGTGTGGCGGAGGTGGAACGTGGCGAAGAACGTGGCCGCGCGGTCTTCCTCGTCCCACGCGGAGGTGTGTAGGTCGTAACGGAGGTCCGTCGCCCAATCGGGTACTTCTGCCATCCACTCGACGTATTCCTGCACCTTGTCGAACTCGGCTACCGGGCCAGCCTGAGCCTCGAAGGAGGCGCCGGGCCCCACGTACTGCCGGCAGGCTTCCCATCCCTCGGAAGACTCGCAGGCGTGGAAAAAGCGGGTGGCGTTCTCGAACGCGGACATGCTTCCCTCCGATGCTGGTAGGTTTCCTGTATCGCGTACGTCGTCTTCCTGCCCGGCTGCTAAGGCCACCTCCCAAAAGCAGTTCAACTCCCTCCTCCGCCCCCTGGCTGCGTCAGGCCCACCTCGGCCTGCTGGCGGATATAGTGCTGCACTTCGAGCAACTCTTCGTCCGACAGGCCCGGAAAGATCGGCATCCCGTTGGCCGCCCGGGCTCCTTCGCGCACGACTTCCGCGAACGCCTCGGCCGACTGGATGAGGAGAGAGGCTCGAAGGTCGGGGGCCATGCCGGCAGAGATCGCTCCGGGTCCGTGGCACTGGTCGCAGCGCCCGAAGGTCTCCGCACCGGCCTCGGCGAGCCTCGCATCGACGCCGAACTCCGCTTCGACCGGCGTGGGGACCACGGGATCTGCGCGGGGCGGAAGCGTCGCGGTGCCCTCGAGCGAGAACGCGACGAGCATCCGGGTCTGCGCGCCGTACGCCCAACCGTATTCCGCGGCCGGCGCGCCGCCGAGGCCGGCCAGCGCGCCGCCCCAGCCGACCAGCAGCGCGATGTACTGCCGGCCGTCGACCGAGTAGCTGATCGGCGGCGCCGAGACGCCCAGGCCGAGCGGGACCTGCCACAGCTCCTCGCCGGTGTCGGCGGCGTACGCGACCAACGTGCCGTCGACGCGGCCCTGGAAGACGAGGTTGCCGGCCGTCGTCAGCGTGCCCGGGCTGAACTTGCCGGGCTGCGGCACCTCCCAGACGAGCTCCTGGCGGACCGGATCCCAGGCCTGGAGCGTGCTGTACGCCCCGTCGTCCCGCGTCGATTCCAGCATCTCGAAGCCGACTCCGTATCCTCCGATCCAGGGCTCGGCACGCCAGGTCGCCAGGTCCAGATGCGAATCGTAGTAACGCCAGTTCCAGTGGATGGCGGGATAGTAGGCTAAGCCGGTCCCGGGATTGAACGACATCGCGTGCCAGCTGTGCGCACCGGTGGGGCCCGGCGTCACCTCCGCCTCGCCATCCTCGTAACGCGCGCCCGGCACCTCCACCGGACGTCCCGTCTCCATGTCGATGTGGGTCGCCCAGGTGGTCTCAGCGAAGGGTTCGGCCGAGATCAGCTCCCCGTTCGTCCGGTCGATGACGTAGAAGAACCCGGTCTTGGGAGCGTGCAGGATGACTTTTCGGGCACGGCCTTCGATCTCCAGATCCGCCAGGACGATGTCCATGTTGGAGTTGTAATCCCACGTCTCGCCCGGAGACTGCTGGACGTGCCACAGGTAGTCTCCAGTGTCCGGGTCCAGCGCGACGAGCGAGCACAGGAAGAGGTTGTCGCCTCCGCCGGGGCTGCGGATCTTCCGGTTCCACGGCGAGCCGTTCCCCGTGCCGATGTAGAGCTGGTCGAGCTCGGCGTCGTAAGTGAATCCGTGCCAGGCGTTCCCACCCCCGCCGTGCACCCACCACTCGCCGGTCCAGGTTTCGGCGGCCATCTCCATGGCCTCGTTCTCGAACCCGTCGGCCGGGTTGCCCGGGACGATCCAGAACCGCCAGGCCTGCTCGCCGGTGTCCGCGTGGTACGCCGTGACGTATCCGCGCATCGGGCCGTTCTCGGTTCCGCCGTTGCCGATCAGCACCTTGTCCTTGAAGACCTTGGGCGCACCCGTGATGTAGAGAGGCGCCTCCGGGTCCACGGTCATGGTGCTCCACACCTCCTCGCCGGTGGTCGCATCGATCGCGTTGAGGCGACCATCCCAGGTCGCCGCGTACACCCTCCCCTTGTAGTAGGCGATTCCCCGGTTGTGGTCCCAGCCGGCCTGCATTCGGCGGGCGCGGTCGCGCACGCGCGGATCGTATTCCCACAGGAGCTCGCCCGACGTCGCGTCGACCGCCCGCACCACGTTCATGCTCCCGACGAAGTACAGCACGCCATCGACGACCAGTGGGGTCGAGACCAGGCCCTTGTCCGTGGGGAGATCGATGAACCAGTCGACCGAGAGGCCCGCCACGTTGCCGTCGTTGATCTGGTCGAGCGGACTGAAC
>JBDGZR010000013.1:0-31257 GCA_039588495.1 Gemmatimonadota bacterium
CGGCGAGCTGCACCTGAACGTCTGCTTCGAGAAGCGCAAGCGGAAATACCACGTCGATGTGGACACGGAAGAGCCGCGGATCCCCTATCGGGAGACTCTGACGCAGCCGGCCGAGGGTCAGGGGCGTCACAAGAAGCAGACGGGCGGACGGGGCCAGTTCGGGGACTGCTGGATTCGGCTCAAGCCGCGCGAGCGCGGCGAGGGTTACGAGTTCGTCAATCAGATCAAGGGCGGCGTCATCCCCAACAAGTTCATCCCTGCGGTGGACAAGGGGATTCAGGCGGCCTCGGCCAGGGGGGTGCTCGCCGGCTATCCCCTGGTCGATTTTGTGGCGGAGTGCTACGACGGCTCCTACCACTCGGTGGACAGCTCCGAGCAGGCGTTCAAGGTGGCGGGCTCGGTGGCGTTCAGGAACGTCGCCCGCAATGCCGGCCCCGTCCTGCTCGAGCCGATCATGGAGGTCGAGGTACGTACGCCCGAGGACTTCATGGGTGAGGTGATCGGCGATTTGAACCAGAGGCGCGGGAGGATCCTCGGGATGGACTCGAGGGGTCGCTGGCAGGTCGTTCGGGCCACCGTTCCGCTGGCCGAGCTGCACAAATACGCGGCGGCCGTCCGCTCCCTCACGCAGGGGAAGGGTACCCACACCCGGACGCTCCAGGGATACGACCCCGTGCCTCCGCACGTGGCCGAGAAGGTGATCGCCGAAGCCGAGCAGGAGCGCGAGGCGGCGCTGGCTGCACGCTGACGGCCGCTCTCGCTTGATGGAGTAGGAGCTTGGCAGGACACAGCAAGTGGGCGCAGATCAAGCGCCAGAAGGCCAAGAACGACCAGGCCCGCGGCAGGATGTTCGCGAAGCTGGCGCGCGAGATTACCGTCGCCGCCCGCCAGGCCGGTGGCGATCCCAACTTCAACCCCCGCCTGCGCACCGCCATAGACAACGCGAAGGCCGAGAACATGCCGGCCGAGAACATCGACAGGGCGGTCAAGCGCGGCACAGGGGCCCTGCCGGGGGCGAGCTACGAGGAGTGCACCTACGAGGGGTACGGCCCCGGTGGCGTCGCGCTCTTCCTGGAGTGCCTCACCGACAACCAGAATCGCACGATCGCGGAGGTGCGCCACATCCTCGACAAGCGGGGTGGCAACCTGGGCCAGAACGGCTCGGTGGCCTGGATGTTCGACCGGCTAGGACAGATATACGTCGACGCGGGCCGATACGACGAGGAGGCGCTTCTCGAGGCCGCGGTGATGGCGGGCGCCTCGGACATGGAGCGCGAGGAGGAGGTCTTCCTGATCACCTGCCAGCCCGGGGACTTCCACGCGGTCCAGGAGGGTCTGCGCGAGGCGGGGATCGAGATCCGCGAGGCCGAGCTCGGCATGGTTCCGAAGTCCGAGGTGGCCGTCGAGGGCAGGGAGGCCGAGAAGCTGGTCGGGTTGCTAGGGGCCCTCGAGGAGCACGACGACGTGCAGCGGGTCTACTCGAACATGGACGTGGACGAGGAGGCGCTCGCCGCGGCGGCCTCCTGACATCGCGGCTGCGGCGCCTCGGGGCCGCGCCGGTTCCCCTCCGCTCGCTGGCAGACGCCTGATCTTCAGAGCCTCCTCGCTTCGCTGCGGGGTCTCCTCAGGGCGTCTGATGCTCGCTCTGGGGAATCCGCCGCGGCTGGACGGCGCCGCCACGAGCATTACCGTGGTCCGCGGCCAATGCGCCTTCGTCCCGAAACGATCGGCGCGGGATCCCTCCGGCCCGGGCGGCGGTTAGTATGTCGCGCGGCGAAGGCCTTCTACGTCCTCGTTCCCCTGCTCGACTCGTTCGTAGACGACGTTTCCCCCCAGGATGGTCTGCAGAACCCGGGTGTCGAAGATGCGATCGGCTTCGATCTCGAACAGATTCTGGTCGAGCACGATCATGTCGGCGAACTTATCGACCTCGATGGAGCCGAGAACGTTTTCCGCACCCAGCACCCAGGCGCCCTCGATCGTGCAGATCGCGATGGCCTGCTCGAGCGTCACCGCCTCGTCGGGATTGACCGTACCGGTCATCTCGGGATCGAAGGGATTCCGTCGTGTGACGAGGCTCTCGATCGCGATGAAGGGGTTCGGCGTCGGGTTCAATGTCAGCCAGTCCGATCCCTGCCCCACATGGAGTCCGCGCTCGAGAGCAGTCCTTACCGCCATCGTTCGTTGCAGACGATCCTCGCCGATCGGTGGGAGGAAGCCGGCCTGGACAGAGGGATGAGGGTGAAAGCCAGGCGGCGAGAAGTCGACGTTCACGTCCTCCATCCGCGCCAGACGCTCCAGATCCTCGCGCGTCGTCATGAAATTGTGCGCCAGCTTGTGGCGCACTCCACTGTCGCCGTTCTCGCGCTTCATGTTCTCGAACGCGTCTATGACTCGCCGCGCCGTTCCATCTCCGATGACGTGTATGTGCACGCCGACTCCCATTCTGTCGAACTTGATGAAGGCCTCGGCGAACTCCTCCGTCGTCATGTTGGCTTCGCCGTAGAAGTCCGGCTCGCCTTCATAGGGTTGCAGCAGCAGTGATGTTCTCGCTGCAACGCTGCCATCGCCGAAGATCTTCACGTAGTCGGGGTAGACGAGGTCGGAGGCGTAGATCGACCGATTCTCGATCTGGCTTTCGATCTCTTCGACGGTGTACGCGAGGTTGAGAGTAGTTTTCCAGTCCCAACCGACGAAGACCCGCTGCTGCAGCCGGCCCTCGGATTCGAGCAGCTTCACTGCCTCCAGCGGCCCCTTGTGTCCTTCGGCCGTCTGCTGGCTGGTTATCCCGTACGAGGCAAACATCTCGAACACGTCCTCGATGAAGGGCGCGTACTCCTCAGGTGTCGCCTGGGGAATCACTCGCTCCACGAGCTGGATCGCCTGCTCCTGTATCGTTCCCGTGGGCTCACCGGTTGCCGGATCCTTGTGGATCACGATGAGTTGGCTGGTCGGCGTCTCGGCGGTGATCTCCGCCAGCTCCATGGCTCTGGAGTTGAGCCACATCGCGTGCCCCGTCTGATCCAACAAGGCCACGGGACGATCGGGAACGATCTCGTCCAACGCTTCCTTTCGGGGACTGTCTCCCGGAAAGACGCCCAGCGACCACTGCCCTCCGATCAGCCACTCCTTGTCGGGATTGGCATCGGCGTACGACCTGAGGTCGGCTAGAATGGCGTCGGCGTCGCCCGGATTCTGGAGCGACAGGTTCATGCTGCCGTACCAGGGCGTGATGAAGGGATGGGAGTGAAGGTCCAGGATCCCAGGCATGACGAAGCGGCCTTCCAGGTCGACGACCTCCGTGCCTTCTCCCGTGACCGCCTCCACGTCGGCGTTCGAGCCGACGGCCAGGAACTTCCCGTCCTTGATCGCCACCGCCTCGGCCCACGGCTGAGCCTCGTCCACGGTGTAGATGCGGCCGTTGGTGTAGACGGCGTCGGCCGATTCGTCCCGCGCGGACTCTGCGGAGCAGCCTAAGGCGAAAGGTTGAGGCCACCGTCCGACCTCGACGATGTGGGTACCGCTCGGCTGGCTAAATGCTCGGTTGCCAACCTGTCCCGGTGCCGGTCGTCTCGAAAGACCGAGGTAGCCCGTCTCCGGGAGCCTTCGGCTTGCTGGATCGGCGATATGGGAATATGGTATACCATATATGCCATCGGTAAAAGTGACTTTCACGCTGGATGAGCGAACCGTGGGCCGGCTTGCGAGGACCGCCGCACGGCTTGGCATGCCCAAGAGCCAGGTCGTGCGGGAGTCGATCAGGGAGTACAGTGCCCGCATCGGACGATTGGGCGAGGAGGAGCGGCTCCGTCTACTCCGCACCTTCGATGAGGTCGTCCCGGCGGTTCCGGAGAGGCCGGCCGCGGAGGTCGATCACGAGATCGAGCAGGTCCGCGACGCGCGTCACGCCGGCGGGCGACG
The DNA here is from genome assembly GCA_039588495.1 of Gemmatimonadota bacterium. Taxonomy (GTDB): domain Bacteria; phylum Gemmatimonadota; class Gemmatimonadetes; order Palauibacterales; family Palauibacteraceae. The sequence goes on from JBDGZR010000013.1 coordinate 3,922, forward strand.
GGGCGGAGGTGAAGAAGACTGATCTTCCTCGACACATCGGTGCTGATCGACAGCCTCTCCGGTCCCAAGCGCTCTGCACCGGCGCTGCGGGAGGCGATCGAACGAGGAGAGCGCATCCTGCTCCCCAGCCTCGTCCTTTACGAGTGGCTCCGCGGGCCGCGTTTGCCCGAGGAGCTCGCAGCCCAGGAAGCCCTGTTTCCGAGCGTCCGCGCCGTCGCCTTCGGTCCGGACGAGGCTGCCGAGGCCGCCCGCCTCTACGACCGGGTCGCTCGCTCACGCGGCCGGGAGATCGACCTCGCCATCGCGGCTTGCGCGATCCTGTGGGAGGCGGAGCTGTGGACGCTGAACGCGAGCGACTTCGAGGACATCCCCGATCTGCGGCTGACTCCGCCGGCCTGAGCGTTGCCATAGCCTCCCTGCAGCGCCGCGTTATCTTGCGCAGCGATGAAGGTTCTAGGAATCGATCCCGGAACGCGGGGAACGGGATACGGCCTCGTTGAATCGGCCGCTGGAGAGCTCCGGCTCGTTGAGTGCGGTGTGATCCGGCCGCCCAATTCCGCATCGCTGCCTCAGCGGCTGCGGGAGATCCAGGAAGGGCTGGCCGAGGTCATCGAACGAACCGACCCGGGCTGCGTGGTGGTGGAAGGCGTGTTTTACGGGCAGAACGTCCGCAGCATGGTGGTCCTCGCCCACGCTCGCGGCGTGGCCGTGCTCACCGCGGCGCAGCGCGACCTACCGGTCTTCGAGTACCCGCCGGCCGAGATCAAGAAGGCGGTCGTGGGCACGGGCGGGGCCACAAAGGAGCAGGTCTCCTACATGGTCGCCAAGCACCTGCGGCTGGCGACGCCACCCGAGCCTTCGGACGCCTCGGACGGGTGCGCGGCGGCCCTCTGCCACCTGATGGGTGGGCGTACCCGGCAGGGTGAGGCGACGCCGGCCGGCTCGTCGGCGGCGGGCTCCACGCCGGCCGGCGGGCCGTGATTCGTCGCGTCGTGGGCCAGCTTTACCACAAGGCGCCCGAGGGGGTCGAGGTGATGACGTCGGGTGGCGTCTCCTACGAGTTGCTCGTTCCGGCGGCCATGCTGGACCGTCTTCCGGAGGTGGGACAGGAGGTCGAGCTCCACAGCGCCCTCGTCTCCCGCGATGACTCGCTGGAGCTGTTCGGCTTCGGCTCGTCACGAGACCGTACGCTCTTCCTCCGCCTGCTGAGCGCCACCGGAGTCGGCCCTCGCCTCGCGCTGGCGATGCTCGGGCAGCTGCCTGGCGACCGGATCGTGCTGGCGATCCGCGCGCGGGACCACGAGGTGCTCCAGACGGTGAGCGGTGTCGGGAAGAAGACGGCGGAGCGCATCGCGCTGGAGCTCAAGGACAAGCTGGATGACCTGGCGGTCGAGGAGGTGGCGCCGCTCGCGGCCGGGGCGTCGGCCGCCGATGCGCTGCGGGCGCTGGGTTACGGACAGACCGAGGCGGAGGCCGCCGTCGCCCGTGCCCGACGCGAGGTAGACGAAGCGGCGGGCACGGAAGAGCTCCTTCGAGCGGCGTTGAGACATGTCTGAGCGAACCGAGATCACGACACCGCGACCCCTGGAGGGCGAGGCCGGACTCGAGCAGTCGCTGCGGCCCGCGAGCTTCCAGGAGTTCGTGGGTCAGCAGAAGGTCAAGGAAAGCCTGGAGATCTACGTACAGGCGGCCCTGGGCCGAGGCGAGGCTCTGGACCACACGCTCTTCTTCGGTCCGCCGGGCCTGGGCAAGACGACGCTCGGGCTGCTCCTGGCCAGGGAACTGGGCGTGAACATCAAGCTCACCTCGGGCCCGGTGCTCGAGAAGCCGGGCGACCTGGCTGCGTACCTCACCAATCTCGAGCAGGGCGACATCCTGTTCATAGACGAGATCCACCGCCTCCGGCCGGCGATCGAGGAGTTCCTCTATCCGGCCATGGAGGACTACCGGATCGAGATCCGTCTCGGCGAGGGCCCCCGTGCCCAGACGATGTCGATGCGCATCGAACGCTTCACGCTCGTGGGCGCCACCACCCGCTTCGGGTTGCTCACCGCCCCCCTCCGGGCCCGCTTCGGCGTCGTGGAGCGACTCGGCTTCTATCCGCCCGAGGAGCTGGAGGAGATCGTGCACCGTTCTGCAGGCATCCTGGATGTTCCCGTGACCGATACCGGGGCGAGGGAGATCGCCCGGCGCTCCAGGGGGACTCCCAGAATCGCCAACCGGCTGCTAAAACGGGTTCGCGACTATGCGCAGGTGAAGGGAGATGGCCGGGTCGACGAGGCGACGGCGGCAGCCGGGCTGGAGATGCTCAACGTGGACGAGTACGGTCTGGACAAGATGGATGCCCGGATCCTGAGACTGATCATCGAGAGCTTCGACGGCGGTCCCGTCGGCCTGAACTCGCTGGCTGTCGCGGTGGGAGAAGATGCCGGCACCCTGGAGGAGGTCTACGAGCCGTATCTGATTCAGAACGGATACCTCCAGCGGTCCTCACGCGGCCGGGTAGCCACGCGGAGGGCGTACGAGCGCTTCGGCTATCAACTACCATCCGGGGACGATGCCCAGGCTCGCCTCTTCGAGTGACGCCGACACCGAGGCGTACGGGTACGATCTTCCCCGCCACCTGATCGCGGCGCATCCCCTCCCCGAGCGCGATGCGAGCCGGCTCCTGGTCCTTCGGCGCGACGAACGGGAGGGCGAGCCGGCTTTCGAGGATCGCCGTTTCCCGGACCTCCTCGAGCACCTGGATCCGGGTGACGCCCTCGTGGTGAACGACTCCCGGGTCTTTCCGGCCAGGCTGGTCGGCCGGAAGCCGACCGGAGCGTCGGCGGAGATCCTCCTGCTCCGCCCCATCGATTCCGATGCCTATCGCTGGGAGGCGCTGGTGCGGCCCGGCCAGAAGCTGAAGCCGGGGCGTGTCGTCGAGGTGGCGGAGGACCTCTCCGTCCGCATCGAAGCCTCTCGGGAGGGCGGCCGCGAGGTGCTTCTGGAGACCGCTGACGACCCCTGGACAGCGATCGAGCGACACGGTCGCGTGCCCCTGCCGCCATACATCCGGCGCGAGAGCACGGAAACCGATCGCGAGCGCTACCAGACCGTCTACGCCGCCCACCGGGGGAGCGTCGCGGCCCCGACCGCCGGGCTTCACCTAACCGAGGAGCTCCTGGAGAGCGTGCGCCGGCGCGGCGTGCGCGTCGTGCCGATCACCCTCCATGTGGGCCCCGGCACCTTCCGTCCCGTGGAGGCGCCTCGCCTGGATGAGCACCGGCTCGAGGCCGAGCGCCACGTCGTGAGCCCGGAGTCCGCCGACACGCTGAACGACGTGCGTGCGGAGGGAGGCCGGGTGGTCGCCGTCGGCACCACGGTGGTGCGCGTGCTGGAGGCCACGGTGGGGGAGAACGGGGTGTTCGAGGCGGGCAGCGGGGAGACCGACCTCTTCATCCATCCCCCTTTCCGCTTTCGCGCCGTGGACCGTCTGCTGACGAACTTCCACCTTCCGCGGTCGACCCTGCTCATGCTGGTCGCCGCTTTCGCCGGGAGGGAGCGTGTCCTGGGGGCGTATCGTCACGCGGTGGCCGAGCGCTACCGCTTCTACTCCTACGGCGACGCGATGCTGGTGCTCTGATGGAATCACTGGAGGCCTCGTTCGGGATCGAGGGCGCCGACGGCCGCGCCAGGGCCGGCACGCTTGCTCTCGCTCGAGGTGCGGTGGCGACGCCGTGCTTCATGCCGGTCGGCACCCTCGGGACGGTCAAGTCGCTCGCTCCCGAGGAGCTCGAGGGCGCCGGGGTCGAGATGGTGCTCGCCAACGCCTACCACCTCTATCTCAGGCCGGGGACCGAGATCGTCGAGAAAGCGGGCGGCCTGCATGAGTTCATGGGCTGGCGGAGGCCGATCCTCACCGACTCCGGCGGCTTTCAGGTCTTCTCTCTCGCCCGCATCAACGAGATCGACGACGAGGGCGTCACCTTCCAGAGCCACATCGACGGATCGAGTCATCGAATCACGCCGGAGCGATCCGTGGAGATCCAGACGGCGCTGGGCTCGGACATCCTGATGGCCTTCGACGAGTGTCCGCCCGGCGGAGCCGATCGCGACACGGCGCGCACGGCGCTGGAGCGCACCCTCGGGTGGCTCGAGCGCTGCCGGCTCCATCACGCGACGCTTGTCGAAGAGGGGAGAGCGCGGGGCACCCTCTACCCGATATTCCAGGGGGCGAGCTACGCGGATCTTCGATTGGAATCGCTGGAGCGCACCCTGGAGATGGGCGACTGGAAGGGCATGGCGATCGGCGGGCTCTCGGTGGGAGAGCCGAAAGAGGTGATGCTCGAGATTCTGGACGAGTGCGAGCCGGCGCTGCCGCCCGAGCTGCCTCGCTACCTCATGGGCGTGGGGTACCCGGAGGACGTCATCGAGGCGGTTCGCCGGGGTATGGACCTGTTCGACTGCGTGGCGCCGACGCGCAACGGCCGGAACGGGACCGCCTTCACATCGCTTGGTCGGGTCAACGTGAAGGTGGCCCGGTTTGCCGACGACGCGAGGCCGCTGGACCCGGAGTGCGAGTGCTATTGCTGCAGGCGCTACACGAGGGCGTACCTGCGCCACCTGTTCGTCTGCGACGAGCTGCTGGGGCTGCGGCTGCTCTCGCTCCACAACGTGCGGTTTCTGGTGACGTTGACCGGACTCGCCAGGGCCGCGATTCTCCGGGGCGAGTTCGAGTCCTGGGCCCAGGGGTGGCTGGAGCGCTACCGGAGCGCGGAGATTTGAGCCGGAGGCTCGCGGACGGACATTCGGTGTATGCACGACCCGTCGCGGGGGCGGAGTTGCGGCGGAGTTGCGACCCCAGAGGCACAACGAGAGGCACAAAGTGATAGCCAACGTTTGGATCATGGCCAGTCCGGATGGCAGCGGGAACCCGATGGGCACGCTGTTCATGCTCGCCGCGTTCTTCGCCATCCTCTATTTCCTGCTTATCAGGCCTCAGCGCCAACAGCAGAAAGCTCACCAGGAGTTGGTCGCCGGCCTGAATCGAGGCGACGAGATCGTTACGATCGGCGGGATCGTCGGGAAGATCATCCACCTGGAGGATGACCGGGTCACGATCAAGACGGCCGACGACACGCGCCTGGAGATCGAGCGCAGCAAGGTGGCCCGACGAATGGGGAGCTCGGAAGAGGGTTGAGCACTCGGGAAATCAGGCTGTTGGGTGATCCGGTTCTGCGTGAGCTGGCCGAGCCCGTCGATCGCGTCGACGAGGACGTCCGCGCGCTTATCGAAGACCTTATGGAGACGATGTACGAGGCCGACGGCATCGGCCTCGCCGCGTCTCAGGTAGGCGTTCCGATACGGGTCTTCGTCTACGACATTCGCGAGCCGGAAGACGCCCGGGGAGCGCTGATCAACCCGCGTATCGTCGAGACGAGCGGGCGGCAGAAGGAAGAGGAGGGATGTCTGAGCATTCCCGATCTTCGGGAGATCGTGCAGCGCTCGGGGCGCGTCGTCGTGGAAGGCCTGGACGGGGATGGCGAGAAGGTCCGAATCGAGGCGGAAGGACTGCTGAGCCGCTGCCTGCAGCACGAGATCGATCACCTGGATGGGGTGCTGTTCATCGACCGCGTGAGTCCTCTCAAGCGCAAGATGCTCCTGAACAAATGGGCCAAGCGGCCGGAGAGCGAGAGGTCGGCGACTCCGGCCATGTAGCCATGTAACCGTGCGTATCCTCTTCTGGGGCTCTCCCGATTTCGCGCTTCCCTCGCTCCGGGCCGTGGCAGCCGGACACGACCTGGTCGGCGTGGTCACGCAGCCCGATCGCCCCGCCGGGCGTGGGCGTCAGCTGAGGGAGAGCGCCGTGAAGAGGGCGGCGATCGATCTGGGCGCTCCCGTTCTCCAGCCGGAGAAGGCCCGGGGCGCCGAGTTCCTCGAGTCGATCTCCGAGCTGCGGCCGGACCTCTCGGTCGTGGCGGCCTACGGACAGCTGCTGGTGGACGACGTGCTGGCGCTGCCTGCTCGAGGCTCGATCAACGTCCACGCGTCACTCCTTCCGGAGCTCCGGGGCGCGGCCCCGATCAACTGGGCGATCATCCGCGGCCACGACCTCACCGGCGTCACGATCATGCGCATGGTTCGCGAGATGGACGCCGGACCGATCCTCCGCCAGAAGGCAGAGCCGATCGGTCCTGATGCGACGGCCGGAGAGCTCTTCGACCGGCTCTCGGCGCTCGGGGCGGAAGCCCTGACCGAGACCCTCCCTCGGCTCGAGAGCGGGGAAGTCGCGGAGCAGGAGCAGGATCACGATCTGGCCACGTTCGCCCCCAAGATGAGCCGCGAGCTGGCACGAATCGATTGGAGCCTTCCGGCCTCGGAGATCGGGTGCTGGATGCGGGGTTGCGATCCCTGGCCGGCGGCGTGGACCAAGCTCGAGGGGTCCGTCGTGCAGATGTTCGCTCCCTCCCTGACGGGTTCGGAGACCGGACCGGCATCGCTGCCCGGAGCGGCGTTGGAGCCGGGGGCGGCGGAGCCCGGCACGGTGGTGGAGGCGGATCCTCGCGAGGGGCTGGTCGTCGCCACCGGATCGGGCACGATCCGGGTCGGGGAGGTAAAGCCCGCCGGTCGGGCCCGCATGGAGGCGGCGGCCTGGATCCGGGGACGCGGAGCCGCGGGCGGCGACCGCTTCCGTTGAGCGTCCCCCTCCTCCATGTAGTGGCCGGCGATGCGGAGGCCGGCCGGCCGGACTTCCTCGAGGTTGGCCGGAAGATGCTGGAGGCATGGGGAGCGGACCTCGCCCTTCACATGCGGCTGAAGAACGCTCCGGCAAGGCGGTTGTTGGATCTGGCCGCCAAGCTGTCCGGCTTGGCCGCCGCGACCGGTGGCTGGTGCGTCGTCAACGAGAGGCTGGACGTGGCGCTCGCGGCCGGTGCCCAGGCCACGCAGCTGGGCCGAACGGGCCTCCCCGTCGCGATAGCGCGAGATGTGGTTCGACGGGCACACGGTGCGTGCGCGCTCGGCGCCTCCGTGCACTCCGAAGCGGAGGCGCGGGAGGCGGTGGAGGCCGGAGCGAGTTACATCGTCCTGGGTACGATATTCGCCAGCCGCACCCACCCTGGCGTACGACCCCAGGGGACGGCGATCGTGAAGAGATGCCGGACGATCGGCGTGCCGGTGATCGGTATCGGCGGCATCGACGCCGTCGGGGCGCCGGCGCTTCGGAGAGCGGGGGCGGCCGGGGTCGCCGTCGTGCGCGCAGTGTGGGAAGCGGAAGATCCAGTGGATGCTGCGGGCCGGCTGGTCCGAGCCTGGAACGAAGCCTGATGAGAGACATGGCCGTGGTGGCCATGGAGGCTGCGGAGGAAGCATGATCTCGGATGAGATAGAGATACTCGTGAACGGGCAGCCTCGAATGGCCCGGGTCGGCCAGGCCGTCTCGGAGCTGCTCTCGGAGTTGGAGCTGGATGGCCGTCTCGTCGTGGTGGAGCTGAACCGTCAGATCCTCCGCCGTGGCGAGCTCTCGGAGGTGAAGCTGGAGCCGGGTGATCGCGTGGAACTGGTCAATTTCGTTGGTGGAGGGTGAGCGATGACGACGACGCTCGAAGAGGTCGGCGCGGTCGTACGGGACGAGCCCCTGACGATCGCCGACCGGACGTTTCGCTCTCGCCTCATCGTGGGCAGCGGAAAGTACCGGGACAACGAGGAGATGGTGCGAGCGATCCGCGCGGCGGGCGCCGAGATGGTGACCGTGGCGGTCCGGCGCGTGGATCTGGACGCATCAAAAGAGGAGAGCCTCCTTCACTGGCTGGACCCGGAGGAGTTTTTCGTACTTCCGAACACCGCAGGGTGCTACTCGGCGGACGAGGCGATCCGCTACGCACGCCTGGGGCGGGCAGCCGGTCTTACCGACTGGGTGAAGCTCGAGGTGATCGGCGATCAGGAGACGCTGCTTCCCGATACCGATCAGCTGCTCGAAGCGACGCGGACTCTGGTCGGTGAAGGGTTCACCGTGCTGCCGTACACGAACGACGACCTCGTGACCGCGCTCAAGCTGGAGGAAGCCGGCGCAGCGGCCGTCATGCCGCTCGGCTCGCCGATCGGAAGCGGGCTCGGGCTTCTCAACCCCGTGAACGTGCGCATCCTGAAGGACCGCCTCTCGGTGCCCGTGATCGTGGATGCGGGCGTCGGCACGGCTTCGGACGCCTGCATCACCATGGAGCAGGGTGCCGACGCCATCCTCATGAACACCGCCCTGGCCGAGGCGGAGCGGCCGGAGATCATGGCCGCCGCGATGCGGTTGGCGGTCGAGGCGGGCCGGCTGGCCTACCTGGCGGGGCGGATGCCCCGGCGCGAGTGGGCGGTTCCGTCGAGTCCGCTGGGGGGCATGCTGAGCTGACCCTGCCTCGCGTCGCCGCCTACCGCGTCCTGGAGGACGTCGAGCAGGGGGCTTTCGCCGACCGTGCGGCCTACCGAAGGATGGCGGACCTGCCCCCCCTGGAGCGCGGTCTGGCGCTCGAGTTGGCATACGGCGCCATCCGCCTGCGCGCCCGCCTCGATGCCGAGCTCCTCCACGTCGTTGATCGCCCGCTCGAGCGCTTGGACCGGGCCGTCCTGCTCTGGCTACGGCTGGGCCTCTACCAGCTGCGCGAGACTCGTGTCCCCGACCACGCCGCCGTGCACGAGACGATCGAGGGGCTTCGCTCCACGGCGGGCCCACGCGCCGTCGGGTTCGTCAACGCCGTGCTGCGCTCGGCGGCTCGCCTCGGCGAAGAAGAGCGGGCGGCCCTCTTTCCGGATCCCGAGGCCGATCCGATCGCCCATTTCGCCACCTATGGCTCGCACCCCGAGTGGCTGGTTCGGCGCTGGCTGGAGCGGTGGCCGGTCGAGACGGTGACCCGTCTCATCGAGTTGAACAACCGGCCTCCGCGCGTGACGCTCCGCACGCTCGGCGACGAGGGCGGGAGACGGGAGGCCGACGGCCGAGCGGCGGCCGACGCTCGGCTCGAGGCCATCGCGGGATTCCCGGGCAGCTGGGAGCTGAGGGAGGGAGATCCGACGGAGCTGCTCGCGCACCTCCCGGCCCTCGTCCAGGACCCTGCGGCATCGGCCGTGGTAGAGTACATGAGCCCACTCGAAGGCGGGCTCTCGGTCGATGTCTGCGCCGCACCGGGCGGCAAGTGCATTGCCCTGGCCGCCAGCGGGGCGGCCGGGTCCGTCGTCGCGGCGGACCGAAGCCCGGAGCGTCTCGCGAGGGTCGTGGAGGCCACGCGGGCTCGAGACGTCGATCTGCCGGCTGTCGTGGCGGATGGCCGGGCGCCGCCGTTCCGAGCCGCTCGAACAGTCCTGCTGGATGCGCCCTGCTCGGGAACCGGGGTACTGAGACGCCGAGCCGATGCTCGGTGGCGGGTCGGCCCCGATCGCCTTGCGGCTCTCGTTAAGTTGCAGCGCGAGCTTCTGGACGCCGCGGCCTATCTCGTCGAGCCGGGAGGGACCGTCGTCTATGCGACCTGCTCACTCGAGCCGGAGGAGAACGAAGGACAGGTGAGCGATTTCCTGAGCCGACACACCGACTTCTCCCGCTGTCCGGCCCCATGCGGCCGGGCGCTTCCGGCGGATGTTCTGGGGGCGGAGGGAGAGCTTCGAGTGCTGCCCTGGCAACGAGAGACGGACGGCAGCTACGCGGTCCGACTACAGCGAGCGGCCTGAGCTTCGAGCGGAAGACGGCATGAGTTTCGTACGGAAGACGGCATGAGCTTCGAGCGGCGGAAGGGCCTCGGCGGCCCCGAGCTGAAGATGGACAGGACGGCCACTCGCCGGGGGCTCATCTCGCTCGCTGCCGGTGCGGTGGCGCTCGTCGCGGGCTACCTGATCGCCGCGACGGTGGTCTTCTCTTCGCCGGACCGCACGCCCGAAGCCTTGATCGTGGTGCCCGACCTGATCGGAGCGTCGGCCGAGCGCGCGGGCGACGGGACCGAGGCGGCCGGCCTGACCTTACGGGTCACGGGCGAGATCCACCATCCGGACGAGCCGATGGGAAACGTGATTGCCCAGCTGCCGCTGCCGGGGCAGTTCGCGTTGCCCGAGACCGAGATTCAGGCGACCCTGAGCCTTGGGCCGGAGAGGGTCGCGGTTCCGGACGTGACCGGCTTGAGCGAGTCTCAGGCGGCCCTCGTCCTCGGCCGGCTGGGCCTCGCCACATCGACCAGCACGACCGCATCTCAGCAGCGCAAAGGGCAGGTCATCCGGACCGAGCCCGAAGCGGGCGAGCTGCTGCCCGTGGCCTCGGAGGTCCAACTGGTCGTGAGCGAGGGGAGGGAGGTGGTGGCCGTGCCCGATCTCGAAGGTCGCCATCTCGACGACGTCGAGGTGCTGCTCGCACGCCTGGGCTTGCTGATCGGCACGGTGACCTTCGAGCCTGCCTCGCTCGGCGCACCGGGCCGCGTCATCGGCCAGTCTCCGCCGCCCGGTTTCGGGCTGCGGGAGGGCGGCGAGGTCTCCGTACGCGTTGCGGGCAGCCCGACGGACGTGATCGAGATGATTCAAGGCGGACGGGAAAACTAGCATTCCAGGGGGACGGGACGATTAGACGATTCCGGTGGAGGGCCGCGTTCTTCGACAATTGGGGCTACAAGCTGGCCGCCGTCGTGCTGGCCGTCCTGCTCTGGTTCAACGTGACCGCCGGCGAGCGACGCGACGAGCAGGTTCGCACGCGCCTCGAGTTCGAGGTGACGGACAGCGCGTGGGCGGCGATCCAGCTGCCCGCTGAGGTCACCACGATATTCCAGGGGCGGCGCAGCGACGTGCAGCGGCTCTTCCTGGAGACGCCCCGCATACGCTACGTCGTCGACAGCGTAACGTCGCCGACGATGCAGGTTTCCCTCCGTCCGGACATGGTCTCCTACGATCGTGCGCTCAGCGTGCGAGCCACGGATGTTCGTCCCTCCACCGTGGAGCTGCGCTTCGAGCGGCGGGTGAGGAGGGAGATCGAGGTCGAGCCGGTCATCGAGGCGTCGCCCGCTCCCGGCTACGTGATCATCGGCGAGCCCATCATCGACCCCCCGACCGTAACCGTGCGCGGCGTCGAGTCGGTGGCGGACACGGTGGCCTCGATCCGCACGGAGCGGCTCTCGCTGCGCAACGTCACCCGGAGCGAGACGTACCGGTTGGTACTTCAGCTTCCGGCCGATCCGTCCCGTCTCAGCGTCGAACCGCGCAGCGTTCAGGTCACCATCGAGGCCGATTCGTTGATGGAGCGCACGCTTCAGGTGCCGCTGCGGGTGACGGGACGGGCCGCCGAACAGGTCCGGCTCGGGCAGGCCGTCGTCCCCGTCCGCCTTCGAGGGCCGGCGCGAGCCGTTCGCGCGCTCTCCGCCAGCTCGCTGACGGCAACGGTCAGGGTCGACGCGGTGCCGGAAACGCCGGTCACGCTGACCGTTCAGCTAGGCCTGCCAGAGGGGTCGGAGGCCGATGTGGTCCAGTCGGTGCGCGTGCTCGTCTCGCCGCTCGCACCCGAGTCCGAGGTTCCCGATTCGACGCCTGCCGACTCGCTGCCGCCTCCCGGCCCGGGATCGGCGGACGAAGGCGGCGGGCCGGCCAGCGATCCCTCCAGGGGGCCGGGCCGGCGGACGTGACCTGGAAAAGCGGTCCTGTCATCGGGATCGAGACCTCGTGCGACGAGACATCTGCGGGGATCGTCGAGGACGGGACGATCCGCGGTCACGTCGTCGCCTCCCAGGATGTGCACGGCTCCTTCGGCGGGGTCGTGCCGGAGATCGCCGCCCGTGCTCATATCCGTCAGCTGGACCGGGTCGTCGAAGCCGCGCTGGAGGAGGCGGGCATGTCGGCGGATCGGTTGACGGGTGTCGGCGTGACGACCGGCCCCGGCCTGATCGGCTGCCTTCTCGTCGGAGTCAACTGGGCGAAGGCCCTCGCGTTCGACCAGGACCTTCCGATCGTCGGGATCCACCACATGGAGGCGCACCTGTTCGCCAACTCGCTGGAGCGCCCCGAGGCCGAGCCGCCTTTCGTGGCGCTCCTTGTGAGCGGAGGGCACACGCTGCTCCTGTGGGTGCCGGAGTGGGGTAGGTACACGCTGCTGGGTCAGACGCGTGATGACGCGGCCGGCGAGGCGTTCGACAAGGTGGCTCGCCGCCTCGGCCTGGGGTATCCCGGAGGGCCCGAGATCCAGCGCGCGGCGGCGCAAGGCCGGGCCGGGCGCTACTCGCTACCGCGGCCGATGCTGTCGACCGCGGCCGGGCCCCACGATCCAGCCTGGTTCGACTTCTCGTTCAGCGGCCTCAAGACCGCCCTTTCGCTGCTCGTGGCGGAGATCGAGGAAGAGGGCGAGGGCGCTCTGGAGCGCGCGCGCGACGACCTGGCGGCGGAGTTCCAGGCGGCCGTCATCGAGGTGCTGGTGACGAAGACGCTGCGTGCCACCGAACTGACGGGCTGCCGCCGCGTGATCATCGGAGGGGGCGTCGCCTGCAATGCCCCCCTGCGGGAGCGGCTCGCCGAGGTGCTCTCCGACGACGGAGAGCTTTATGCTCCGACGCCCAGGCTCGCCACCGACAACGGTGCGATGGTGGCCAGACTGGCGGAGCACCGATTGGCCGCCGGCGAGCGAGACGGCCTTGGCTTGAGCGCCGATCCGTCGCTTCCGTTTCCCGGTGTCTCGAAGGACGCCTGACATGCTTCCGGAGCTCTTCCGCGTGAACCTGCCCCTCGTGGGGGAGCTGACGATCACCTCATTCGGCGTCTTTCTGGCGATAGCCTTCCTGGCCGGCTATCAGACGATTCGGGTCCGACTCAGGGAGCTGGGGGAGCCCACCGATCTCGCCGGCGACATCCTCCTCGCGGCTCTGGTCGGCGGGATGATCGGGGCCAAGGTCTATTACCTGCTTCTGACCTGGGATCGGACCTTTGCCGACCCGGCGGCCGCGATCTTCTCGCGCTCCGGCCTCGTCTGGTACGGGGGACTGATCGGCGGGACGCTCGCCGTGGCCCTGGTGGTCAGGTGGCGCGGCCAGTCTTTCCTGCACATAACCGACGTGGCGGCCCCCGGCCTCGCGCTCGCCCACTCGATCGGACGGATCGGCTGCTTCATGGTAGGGGACGACTATGGCCGTCCCACCGACTCCTGGATCGGGGTCGGCTTTCCGGACGGCTACCCGCCAACGACAGCCGGAAACCTCAGGCGGGACTTCGGAGCCGACGTTTCCGCCGACATACCCGACTCGACCGTGCTGGAGGTCCACCCGACGCAGCTCTACGAGAGCGCCCTGCTTTTCCTGATCTTCCTGGTGCTTTGGAAGCTGAGGAAGAGACCGCACGCCGCCGGATGGCTGTTCGGTGTCTGGATGATCCTCGCCTCGGCGGAGCGCTTCCTGGTCGAGTTCCTCCGGGCGAAGGACGATCGCTTCCTCGGTCCGTTCACGCTCGCGCAGTCCATCAGCGTCCTGGTTCTTCTGGTGGGCGTCTACCTGGTTGCCAGCCGCGGCCGACCGCGGCCGGACCCGACGGAGGTGAGCGCGGACGACTCTGCAGGGCGTCAGGAGCGGCCCGCCGAGTCGGGCGCCTGAGCCGAGCCGCCATGCCGAGCATCCTCCACGTCTCGGATATCCACTTCGGCCCCCCCTTCCTGCCGGATCGCGCCGCCGCCGCCCGGGAGTTGGCCGATCTGACGAAGCCCGACCTGCTCGTGGCGAGCGGCGACTTCACCCAGCGGGCGAAGCGGGAACAGTTCGAGGCCGCCGCCGGGTACCTGCGCGCCTTCGACCTCCCGATCGTCGTCACGCCGGGCAACCACGACGTCCCGCTTTATCGGGTCTGGGAGCGGATCTTCTCGCCTCACGCACTCTACCGCAGGCACATCCGAGACACCCTGAACGAGGTCTACCGGTTCGAGGGCCTCACGGTAGTGGCGCTCGACTCCACGAGGCCCGCCCGTCCCACGAACGGGAGGCTTCGCCGCGGGCAGCTGGAGTTCGCTCGCCGCGCCTTCACCGACGCCCCCGATTCGGACCTGCGCATCGTCGTCACCCACCATCACCTCGCCCCGCCCCCCGATTTCGAGCACGACCGCGTGATGAGTGGCGCCCGGAGGGCTCTGAGAGTCTTTACGGATATCGGGGTGGACCTCGTGCTTGCCGGACACCTGCATCGCGCCTACATCGGCGACTCGTTGGACTTCTTTCCCGGCGAGAGGCGCGAAACGGGGATCGTGATCGTCCAGTGCGGCACGACCACGTCCTCCCGGGGCCGGGGTAGGGAGAGGCTCAAGAACAGCTTGAACTGGATCGAAGCGGATCGGGAGCGAATCCTCGTGAGGCATTACCTTTGGTGCGATGCGGAGCGGCGCTTCCGGCCCCACAGCGAGCATCGCTTCGGCTCGCGCGATTCGGCGTGGCTGAAACGGGGCGACGGCGCGGAGACCGCCGGCGCGGAGGCGAACGAGGCGAAGATTCTCTCGAGTCGAGATCGGAGCTGACACGTGACGTACTACCGGCGGCGGGACATAACGGACGCGGAGTGGGCGCTCGCGGGTGCCCTCGGCGTGGCCGTGGGAGCGGCCACCTTCTATCTGGCCAGGATCTGGATGCAGCGAGAGCCCCTGACGGAGGGTCCGCCGGGGCTTGCGGGTCTGGAGGACGAACCGGAGGCCGAGCTCGAGGCCGGCGGGGCGGAGGCCGAGCTCGAGGCCGCCGAGCCGGACGTCGAATCGGAAGCCGAGGGAGCGGAACACCCGCCGCGGTGATCAGCGTGAGGTCGCGCGCACTCCTGGTGGCGGTCCCGCTGCTTCTCGCGTCGGCTCAGCTTCATGCCCAGGCGCCTCCCGAGCGGGAGCTGGCCAAGCTCGGCTTCGAGGGGAACGAGGCGTTCTCCGACAAGGAGCTCGCGGCTGCCATCATCAACAAGGCCACGTCCTGCAAGACCTTCCTCTTCGTGGTCCCCATCCCGCTCTGTCCGTTCACGGACTGGGGGATCGCTCACAACCGGCGGGACCTCAACTCGAAGGAGCTTCCGCTCGACATGCTCCGGCTGCGCGTCTTCTACCGGCAGCGTGGTTACCGCCAGGTGGTCGTGGACACGCTCGTCGAGAGTGACGACGAGGACCCAAAGGATGCAGATGATGCAGCTGAAGCAGAGTATGCGAAGGATTCGAAGGTCCGGGTCACCTTCCTGATCGATGAGCAAGCTCCCACTCGGATAAGATCGCTCAGCTTCGAAGGTCTCTCAGGACTCCCCGACACGGTCGGGCTCCTGGAGGGGTTCCCGCTTCAGGAGGGCGATCCGTTCGACGTTCTGGATCTCCAGCGCGGCAAGCAGGAGATCGAAAACCGTCTGCTGAACATCGGGTTCGTCGGCGCGGCCGTGCTGTCCGAGTATTTCATTCCGCGAGAGGAGCTGGAAGCCGATGTGACGATCACCGTGATGGCCGGGGACCGCGCGCGCATCGGTTCGATATCGATCCAGGGGACGGAGAAGGTGGACGAGGCGCTCGCGCGCCAATTCCTCGCCTTCCGCACCGGTGAGTACTACAGCGAGCAGAAGATCCGAGATAGCCAGCTCAGCCTGCTCGATGTGGCGGCCTTCCGCTTCGCCAGCATCGAGGCGACTCAGCGGGAGGAAATCGATACCCTGGTCGACGTTACGGTGACGGTGACCGAGGCCAACCTGAACGCCTTCCGCACGGGCGCCGGACTCAGCACGACGGAATGCGGGGTCCTCGAGGGGGATTTCTCACACCGCAACTTTCTGGGCGAAGGACGGTTGCTCACGCTCACCGGCCGCGTGGGCAACATCGGGGCGGAGGCGCTCAAAGGGGGCTTTCCCTGCAGCGATGTCGGCAACGACCCGGTCTTTCAGCAGTTCACCTGGCGGGCGAGCGCGGATTTCGATCAGCCGTACTTCATCTCCGAGAAGAACCGGCTCCTGGGCGAGGTCTTCTTCGAGCGCGAGAGCGTTCCGAACATCTTCGTGAGCACCAGCGTGGGTGCCGCCATCGGCGTCAGTCGAAGGATCAACCCCCGGCTCGCCGCCACGTACTCGTATCGGCCCCAGTTGACGTCCTTCGATCCCAAGTCCACGGACATCTTCTTCTGCGCCAGCTTCGGGATCTGCGATCCGGACGACATCGAGGTGCTAACCGAGCCGCGCTGGCTCTCGCCGATCGTGGCGACGTTCGTCTACGACCGCACCGATGCCCGATTCAACCCGACCCGCGGTTACCGCGTTACGCCGCAGGCGGAGTTCGCGGCTTCCTTTACCGGCTCGGAGTACCGCTACGTCCGCTTCGCGCTCGATCTGGCGGCCTTCCAGACGCTGAGCCCGCAGTGGGTGTTCGCCTTCCATCTGCGGGGCGGCGTCGTCGAGCCCTCCCAGAGCATCGTCTTCGGATCGGACGGAGAGGCGACGAGCGACGAGATCGTCAACCCGGCCAAGAGGTTCTACGGTGGCGGAGCGAACAGCGTTCGAGGGTTCCGGCAGAATCTCCTCGGGCCAACCGTGCTGGTGATGGACGCGACGACCCAGTGCGACGGGGTAACTGACCCCCAGGACCTCCAGCAGTGCGCGATCGCTCTCGCGGACACGGCGGCCAACGACTTCGACGAGCGCCCGAAGGGCGGGAACGGAATGTTCGAGGGGAGCTTCGAGTTCCGCTACTATATCACTCGCCGGTGGCAGCTGGTCGGGTTCATGGACTGGGGAGACGTGTACGACGACGTCACGACGCTCGAGGCTCCGTCGTTCACACCGGGCGCCGGAGTCCGGTTCTCCAGTCCGATCGGGCCCATACGGCTGGACCTCGGGTACAATACCCAAGGTCCGCGGCTGCGCGAGGTGGTGGCCGAGCTGGAAGACGGCTCGCTCTCCGAGGTCCCGCTCCCCGTTGTTTACGATCCGGTGGGTTTCGACGAGCCGAGCCTGTTCACGGAGTTCTTCAGGAGGCTGAGGGTGCACTTCGCGATCGGCCAGGCGTTCTGATGAAGTCGCCCCGAAGCTGGCTGAAGAGCGTGCTCAGAGCGCACGGGATCGCCGCCACGTACCTCGTGCGGGCGGCCGGCGTGCTGGCCGGCTTCCTCAGCTTGGGCGTGGCCGTCGCCCTCTTCGGCGCCACGCAGACGGAGTTGGGGCGCAACAAGGCGCTCTCCTACATCGAAGGCGCCCTGACCGGCGCGTTCAACGGAACGGTCGAGCTCGGCCCGGTCGTCGGAGGCAACCTGCTCACCCGCGTCCATCTGGAGCGCGTCAAGATCTCGGGGCCGGACGGCGAGCTGTTCGTGGAGCTCGACGACGTTCGGCTCTCCTACAGCCCGTTCGGGATCCTGGGCGAACGCTACACGTTTCGGCGGCTGTCCGCGGATCGCCTGAAGCTGGTCCTGCGTCAGTATCCCGAGGGTGACTGGAACTTCGACCGCATCTTCGGCGGCGAGCCGGACACGATTCCGGATGAGCGGCGGCTGCCGATACCGACACCCACGGTGTTTCCCCCACCCGAGCTGGAGCTGGAGCCCGAGGGAGTCCGCGTGGCGATCGTCGACGGACAGATCCGCGAGGGAGAGGTCGCGTTGATCTGGCCGTGGGCGCATGACCTGACCGGCGAGGCCTACGAGGCGGCGGCGCGCGCCGCCCTTGCCGGCGAGACCGTGTGGAACGTCGAGCCCGAAGGTGACGGGTTCGTTCGGGTGATCCGCGCGACCGAGCTCTCCGGGCGTTTTCCGCTCGTGCGGATCGCCGAGCCCGAAAAACCGGTCCGGATCGACCTGGAGATGAGCGCCCGGATCAAGGCGGTGACCCAGCCGCTCGACTTCCGCCGATTCGACGGCTCGATGGTGTTCGAGGATAGCATACGGTTCGAGGTGCGCGAGGCGGAGCTGGGCGCCAGCCGGCTCACCGGGCGAGGTTGGATCACCAGCGGCGACCACACGGAGAGCGGCGAGGGCACCGATTTCCGCTTCGATCTCGACGGCGATCCGATCGGGTTCGCGGATCTGCAATGGCTGCCGATACCCGTTCCCCGAGAGGGCGGCGGGCCGGGGGACGTCGTCATCCGCTCGCACGGTGGGGAGACGTTCGTCGAGCTGCGAGACTCGGAGGTCCGAGTGCGGGACTCGCGGATGGACGGAGGCATGGTGGTGAGGCTGGGCGCGATGCCGAGCTTCGATTCCCTGAGCGTACGGTTCGATCCCCTCCGCCTCGAGCTCGTGGACGAGATCCTGGAGCGGGAGAGCCTGATCGACGGCTACCTGAGGGGGCCGTTGTCGGGCACCGGCCCGATGGATGCCATCGACCTGGTCGCGGACCTGACGGCCGAGAGCCTGGACGGAGAGGCGGAGCCGTCCCGCGTGAGAATGGCGGGGAAGGCCGGGATCGTGGAGCCGCGACTGATGAGCGGTCTCGTCCTCGATCTCGAGGCGTTCGAGCCGCGCTGGACGGCGATCGTCGAGCTTCCCAACCAGTTCGAGGGGCGCATCGACGGGCGGGTGCTCGTCGACGACCTGCCCGACGACACGGTCCGCGTGGTGGCGAACTTCGAGCATCGAACCGACGCGGGCGAGGTTTCGCGGCTGGACGGCGGCCTGGCGATCCACAAGCCGACGCCCGCCGTCGAGCTGGATGCCACGTTGGGTCCGCTCCAACTGATAGCCGTCGACATGTACATCCCTCAGGCAACCCTCATCGGCTCGGTTCGCGGGGCCGTATCGCTCTCGGGGCCCACGAGCGACCTGCAGGCACAGGCGGACCTCCTCACCCCACGAGGCAGCCTTTCCTTCGACGGGAGCTTTGATCTCGCTTCCGAGCGAAAGACGTACGAGGCCGAGCTGGAGGCCAGCGACATCCAGCTCCGGGAGTGGATCGAGGGTGGGCCCAGCACGGACCTGGCCGTAAGCGGGCGTGTCCGTGGCGAGGGGACCGATCCCGCCGATGCCGAGGCGATGTTCGACCTCGCCGTCCTGCCTTCGATCGTCGAGGGAGCCCGGATCGACACGAGCCTCCTCCGCTTCTCGGTCGGACGCGGAATCGCGGAGGTGGACACGTTCGCGATTCGGAGCGAGCTGGCGAGCGTCGACGGCCGCGGGACCTTCGGGCTGGCGGCCGACACGACCGGGACGCTCCTCCTTGACGTGAGCTCCGATCTCTCCCGGCTCAACCGGTGGCCCGCATCCGACCTGATGCCAGAAACGCCGGGGGACGGAAGCAGGGAGGCGGCGGAGGACCTGTTGGCGGACTTCGCACCCTCGCAGGCCGCCGTGGGCGCCGCGTCGGACACGGTCGCCGGCGCCTTGACGGGCACGGGCGCTTTGTTCGGCAACACGGAGCGCCCCGGCATCCGCCTGGCGGTGCTGATCGAACAGGCTGGCTACGAGGGGTACTGGGCCGACTCGCTGCGGGGAACCGCGCGGGTGGCGAACCTGCGGATCCGCGACACCCTCTCGTTCGATGCGACCGCCTACGGGCTCGCGGGAGGCCTCGTCGGGTCGCAGCCGCTAGACCTTATGAGCATCCAGCTAGAACGTCACGGGGCGGCCTGGACCTCGTTCGCCGGCCATACCGAGCGATCTCCCGCCGTATCGATCACGACCGAAGGTGCGTTCCGGCACGACGCCTCCGTGGGAGAGGAAGAAGAGGAGGTCGAGCGGACAGCCATCAACCTACGCCGATTGGACGTACGGGTCCGGGAGCATATGTACCGGTTAGAGCAGGCGGCGGGTGTCGTGTATGGGGATTCCGGCCTCATCATCAACGAGCTGGTTCTCTCCGATGGTGCCGGATCCCAGGTACGGCTGGATGGTGAGATCCCGTCCTCCGGAGGCGTCGACTTCGGCCTCGAGCTCTCCGAGCTTCCCGTCGGTGCGGTCCTCGAGCTCGCTCCCGGCGACTCGCGAGTCGACGGCCTCATGCGCGGGAGCCTCCAGGTCCGCGGGACGGCGGAGTCGCCGCTCATCGATGTGCGGCTTGTCGCCGAAAGGCCCCAGCTCGACTCGACATCCTTCACCCTCTTCACGGCGGACCTCGCCTACGCGAGCCAGCGCCTCGAAGGAGGGATCGAGCTCATGGGCGAGGGCAGGGCGGCTATTCGGGCCGAGGGGGCGATCCGCGCGGATCTCTCCTTCACCTCCGTCGAGGAGCGGATGCCCGATGACGCGGTCGATGTAAACGTGAGAATCGAGGAGCTTCCCTTCGAGATCATCCGCCTGATCAACTCCGACATGAGCGAGGTGGAGGGCCGGCTGGACGGGACGGTTCGCGTGCTCGGCCGGCCGGGCGGCTTCCGCTACGAGGGGGATCTCGCGCTCTCCGACGGATCGGCCTGGATGATCCCCCTTCAGGTCCGCTACACGGACATGCAGGGGCAGGTGACGTTCGAGGGGCAGGAGGCACGGATCGAGAGCTTCCGGCTTCGATCGGAGCTCGGCGGCGAGGGGACGGCGACCGGCACGTTGGGAGTCGGGACTTTCGCTGATCCCACCTTCGACCTCGATCTCCGCCTCGACGCGCTCCGCGCGATCGACAAGCGGGAGATGAACTTCGCGGTGACCGGCGATGGGACCCTCGGCGGCTCTTACCGAGAGCCCACGCTCGGCGGCCGGGTTCGGCTCAGCGAGGGCAATGTCCTCCTGGGAGAGGTCTTTCGCGGACCGGACGTGGTCGACCTCACCGACCCACAGATCGCCAGCCTGATCGACACCACCCTTGTCGAGGAGCGCCGGCTGATCGAGCGCGAGCAGCGGTCATTCCTCTACACCCTTCGCGCGGAGTTGGACGTGGAGGTCGGGCCGGGAGCCTGGCTGCGGTCGCCCGACATGGATGTGGAGCTGGGGGGCGAGATCGATGTGCTCATGCATCCGGCCGAGCAGGACATGCGGATCGTCGGGCGCCTCAACCTGGTGCGAGGCAACTACCGCTTTCGGCTCCAGGGCCTGCCGAGCAGCCGCGACTTCAGAATCGAGGAGGGGACGATCGAGTTCATAGGCTCGCCCACCCCGAACCCGAGGCTGGACATCGTGGCCACCCACCAGACGCGAACGGACCGGGGGAAGCTGGACATCGAGGCTCGCCTCACCGGCACGATCTCCGACATGGACGTGGCTCTTACCAGCGACCCGCCTCTCAGCGAGTCGGACCAGATCTGCTACCTGACCCTCGGGGGGCCATGCGGAGCGTTCGCCACGGAGAACCAGGGAGCGGCCACCGCTCTGGGTCTGGGCCAGCAGGCCACCCTCGGTCTGTTCGGGTCTCAGCTCCAGCCGCTCGTGGTTGGCGACCTGGGACTGGACCTCTTCCAGGTACGATCCGCGGGCGCCGACCAGCTGCGAGCCTCCAACGCCAGCTTCTTCGCCGGCGCCGAGGTGGAAGTGGGGAGCTACATCGGGCCGGATGTCTTCTTCACCTACACGCAGCCACTGGACGGACGACGGCCCGACGTCTCGTTGGAGTGGTACTTCGCGGAGGGCTGGACGTTGGAGGCACGCTACGAGAACCGCTTCCAGCGGTTGTTCTCGGCGGGATCGAACCTGGAGACGCAACAGAGCCTCGGGCTCTTCGTCTTCCGGGAGTGGTCGTACTAGCACCTCACGCTGGCCTGCGTCCGCGGCGTGCGCTCCGGTGTTGCGGCGCGCTGGGGGGCGCGGGCGGTTCCCTCCGCGAGCTAGCGGACGCCTTTCCTCGGAGCCTCCAAGGAGTCTCCTCAGGTCGTCCGATGCTCGCTCCAGTGAATCCGCCCACGCCTGATGGGCGCCGCTCGAGCGGGCGGATCGCGGTGGATGCGAGCGGTGTAGGACGGCACCGCGGAGATGGAGATGCTGTGCGGTGGCTCATCGGCGGCTCGAGCTTCTCTGTAGAGAGTGAAGCGGTGGGCTGATTGGTGTGATCGCACGAGGGCGATAAAAGAAGGAAGAACAGAGATTCAATGAGTTACGTGAAGACGTTTGGGCTGATGGCGGTGCTGACGATGTTGTTTGTCGGGATCGCGGGCTTCTTCGGCGGTTCGAACTGGATGGTGGGAGCCCTCCTGTTCGCGGCCGTCTTCAACTTCGGCAGCTACTGGTTCAGCGACCGGATCGTGCTTCGCATGTACCGGGCGCAGGTGGTGGGGCCCGAGGAGGCGCCCGAGCTGTACGCGATGGTGGACGTTCTAAGGCGGCGTGCGGACCTGCCGATGCCGAAGGTGGCGATCGCGCCGAGCTCGCAGCCGAACGCGTTCGCGACCGGCCGGAGCCCGGAGCGCGCCGTCGTGTGCGTCACGCAGGGGATTCTCGAGAGCCTGAGCCGCGACGAGCTGGGCGGCGTGCTGGCTCACGAGCTGGCCCACATCAAGAACCGGGACATGCTGGTCGGCACGGTGGCCGCGACGATGTCGGCGGCGATCGTCACGCTGGCCCGCGTCGGATTCTGGTTCGGCGGCGGCCGCGACCGGGGCGCCATGGGCGCGATCGCCGGGATCCTCATGCTCATCCTCGCCCCGCTCGCCGCGATGCTCGTTCAGATGGCGATCAGCCGCACCGGGGAGTACCGGGCCGATCGGGTGGGCGCCGAGATCTCGGGCCGGCCGCTCGACCTGGCCAGCGCGCTGCGCCAGCTCGAGAAGGGTGCCCGCCGAATCCCGATGCAGGTGAACCCGGCGGCCGCCCACCTGGCGATCGTGAACCCGCTGCACGGAGGAGCCGGCGGGGCGTTCGCCTCCCTCTTCCGCACTCACCCGCCGACGGACGAGCGGGTGCGGCGACTGGAGGAGCAGGCCGGCCGAAGTGCCTGAGTTCCCCTACCCGACCGCCGAGCGCTTTCTCGTCCTCATCAACCCGTACGCGAGCGGCGGCCAGTCACCGGTCGTTATGCGCCGGAGGATCGCGTCGGCTTTCGCCGAGCACGATGTCCCGTTCGATCTGGTGACGTCGGCAAGTCCGGCCGAGGCGCTCGAGATCGCGGAGGTCGGCGCCCGCGAGAGGGTGCGCGCGGTCGTCGCGGCGGGGGGTGATGGCACCGTCGCCCAGGCGCTGCGTGGAACGGCCGGAACGGACGTTCCGGTCGCGATCGTTCCGCTCGGCACCGGGAACCAGTTGGCGAACAACTTCGACATCCCTGCCTCCGTGGATGGCGCCGTCCGGGTGGCGGTCGAGGGACAGGCCGAGCAGATCGACCTCGGGCGGGCAGGTGACGAGGTGTTCGCGCTCATGGCCGGCGCGGGGCTGGATGCCGACTTGATCGCGGCGGCGACGCCGGAGATGAAGAAGCTGCTGGGACCGGCCGCCTATGTCCTCGGAGGCCTGAAGAGCGCGTTCACGCCGCCCTCATCCAAGTTCCGCCTCGCCGTGGATGGCCGAGACCTCGAGGTCGAGGCTTCGATGGTCCTGGTGGCGAACGTCGGGCAGCTGGCCGTCTCGCCCCTGCCGGTGGACATCAAGGTCGCGCCCCGCGTCTCCTTTCAGGACGGCCTGCTGGATGTCTGCATCTTCGCGGCTCGCAACCTTCCGGACTGGGCGGCGATGCTTTGGCGAGTCGCGCGCGAGCGGTACGCGGGCGACGACCGCATGCTGTTCATCCAGGCGAAACGGGTGAGGATCGAGGCGGATCCGCCGGTCGCCGTGCAGATCGACGGCGAAGCCGCGGGACAGACGCCGATCGAGGCCGAGGTGATGCCCGGCGCCGGGCGAATCATGGTCCCCCGCTAAGATGGGGCGGGGGAAGAACGGCACGGGTTCGGCGGTGGCCGGTCCCGAGGCGCGGGCGACGGAGTCGACGGTCGCCGACCCGGAGCGGGCGACGACGCCGGGCGACGACACCGACGCGGGCGTGGAGGTGGGGCCCGGCAACGCGGAGGGCCGGGCCGAGTCCGATACGCTCGTCGTGCGCGGCGCCCGGGAGCACAACCTCCGCGACATCGACGTCGAGATCCCCCGCGACAGCTTGGTCGTCGTGACGGGCCTTTCCGGCTCCGGGAAGTCATCTCTCGTCTTCGACACGATTTACGCCGAGGGACAACGCCGGTACGTGGAGTCGCTCTCGGCGTATGCTCGTCAGTTCCTCGGCGTCCTCGAGAAGCCCGACGTGGATCAGATCGAGGGGCTCTCCCCGGCGATCGCGATCGAGCAGAGGAGCGCGAGCCGGAACCCCCGCTCGACCGTCGGCACGGTCACCGAGGTCTACGATTACCTCCGACTCCTCTGGGCACGGGCCGGGACCCCGCATTGCCCCAACTGCGGCCGGCCCGTTCGCCCGCAGTCGGCCACCGAGATCGCCGAGCAGGTCCTTACCTGGCCCGAGAGAACGAAGATCGAAGTCCTCGCCCCCCTCGTCAGGGGCCGCAAAGGCGAGTTCCGCGATCTGTTCGAGGAGGCGGTCAAGGAGGGGTTCGTGCGGGCGCGGGTGGACGGCGAGCTGGTGGAGCTGAGCGATCCTCCCCGACTGAACCGCCGCGCGAACCACGACATCTCGGTGGTCGTGGATCGAATGGTCGTTCGGGAGCGGGATCGGGAGAGACTGGCCGACTCCGTGGGCACGGCTCTCCGGATTGCGGCCGGCACGGTCGAGGTGCTGCGGATGGATTCGCCGCACGATGGGCGGCACCTGTTCAGCGAGCAGTACGCCTGCCCGGCCTGTGAGCTGAGCATCCCCGAGCTGGAGCCGCGTCAGTTCAGCTTCAACTCGCCGTACGGGGCCTGTCCGGATTGCGACGGCCTCGGCCTTCAGAAGCGGCCCGATCCCTCGCTGATCGTGGGAGGTGACCAGATCTCGATCATGGAAGGCGTCATCCTTCCGTGGGGAGGGCCGACCGGACGGCTGAGGCGGCGAATCCTGCCGGCCCTGGCCGAAAAGCACGGGTTCTCGCTCAGCACCCCCTGGGGCGAGCTGGAGGACACCCAGCGGGAGGCCGTTCTGGAGGGCGACCCGGAGCTCGATTGGGAGGGCGCGGTCGCCGACACCACGCGTCGCTACCGGGAGTCGCAGGCCGACCGGGTGCGCCTGGCCCTCGAGGCCTACATGGTCGCCTCGCCCTGCGAGTCGTGTGGCGGCGCGCGCCTGCGGCCCGAGAGCCTGGCCGTGACGGTGGGGGGAAGGCGGATCTCCGACGTGCTGGAGCTCCCGATCGACGAGGCGCTGGAGCTCTTCGACGTGATGCGCGAGGGTGCGAGGAGCCGGACGGCGGAGGTCGTCGTGCCGATTCTCAAGGAGGTCTGCTCGCGCCTCCGCTTCATGGCGCACGTCGGGCTCGGCTACCTGACGCTTTCGAGGGCGGCCGAGACGCTCTCCGGAGGGGAGAGCCAGCGGATCCGGCTGGCGACCCAGATCGGCAGCCGACTCGTCGGCGTGCTGTACGTGCTGGACGAGCCGAGCATCGGCCTCCACGCCCGCGACAACCGGCGTCTGCTGGACACGCTCGAGACCCTGCGCGATCTGGGCAATACGCTCCTGGTGGTGGAGCACGATGAGGAGACGATCCGCTCGGCCGACCACGTCGTGGACATGGGGCCCGGCGCCGGCCGTCACGGCGGCGAGGTCATCGTCTCGGGGACGGTGGAGGATCTGCTGGGCGAGGAAGCGTCGCTGACGGGCGCCTACTTGCGGGGCGACCGGAGCATCCCGGTCCCGGAATACAGGCGCTCGCCGGAGGGACGTCCGAGCCTGGTCGTCCGGGGGGCGCGAGAGCACAACCTGCAGGGGATCGACGCCGAGTTCCCGCTCGGGCTCTTCATCTGCGTGACCGGCGTCTCGGGATCGGGGAAATCCACCCTGGTCGAGGAGATCCTCTACCGCCGGCTGGCGCGCGAGCTCTACCGGGCCCGCGCCGTCCCGGGCGATCACGAGGCGATCGAAGGGTTGGAGGAGATCGACAAGGTGATCGACGTGGATCAGAGCCCGATCGGACGAACCCCCCGCTCGAATCCCGCCACCTACACGGGCCTCTTCACCCCGATCCGGGAGATGTTCGCCCGGCTGCCCGAGTCTCGGATCCGCGGCTACGCGCCCGGGAGGTTCAGCTTCAACGTCAAGGGCGGGCGCTGCGAGGCGTGCCGGGGCGACGGTCTCGTGAAGATCGAGATGCACTTCCTGCCGGATGTCTACGTGCCGTGCGACGTCTGCCGCGCGAAGCGCTACAACCGGGAGACGCTGGAGGTTCTTTACAAGGGGAAGAGCATCGCCGACGTCCTCGACATGACGGTGGAGGATGCGCTCTCCTTCTTCGACCCGGTGCCGACGATCCGCCGCAAGCTCGCCTACCTCTACGATGTGGGGCTCGGCTACATCCACCTCGGACAGCCGGCCACGACCCTCTCGGGCGGCGAAGCGCAGCGGGTCAAGCTGGCCACGGAGCTCTCGAAGCGGAGCACCGGGCGCACTCTCTACATTTTGGACGAGCCGACCACCGGCCTCCACTTCGAGGACATACGCCTGCTGCTGCGCGTCCTTCACAAACTCGTGGAAAAAGGCAACACCGTCCTGGTCATCGAGCACCAGCTCGACGTCGTCAAGACGGCCGACTGGGTGATCGATCTCGGGCCCGAGGGAGGCGGGGCCGGTGGGCGGATCGTGGCGGCGGGACCGCCGGAGGTTGTGGCCGCGGCCGATGACAGCCACACTGGAACGTCCTTGCGGCGGATTCTGTGACACGGGGCCCGAATCGTCGCGAAGATACGGCGCGAGACGAACCGGTCTAAGTGGCCTTCCGGGCCTTGACTGGCGGCCTGGCTTATGCGATACTCTCAAAACCGTCCCGTCCCTGATAGCAACGGTATGTGGCACAAGAATCTGCGGATCGTGGCTGACCGCGACCGCAAAGCGGTAGCCCAGCGCTACGGAGGTTCTCGTGCGCTTGACGTTGCAAATCACAATTCGACCTGCGACATGCAGGACATTTTTTTGTTCTTACGGAACCTTATTGCCGAGCGAAGCCCCTTGCTGTATATGGGACTTGCGGGTAACTTCGGGCTGCTGAGCAGGGCCAGCGAGCGTAAAGCGACGGCGTGGAGAGAATGATACGTCAACGGCGCGTTCACGTAGTCTTGTCGCCCTGTCCATTGGCCTGATATTTTCGTGACGACTGCTTTCGCCCGGGAATAGGGCGCGGAGTAGAAATCAGTTACAGGCAGTACCGATTCAACGTGGGGCGGCCGTCAAGGTCGCATAAACTATTGGAACCGCAGTACTGCATCCCTTAGGAGGAGTGCATGATGAAGCTGAAAGCTACCAACCCCCTGGTGTTGTTTGTCGGGGCGCTGGCAATCGGCCTGGCGGGTTGCGCGGACGACGTGATTATCACGGAGCCGCCGCCGCCGCCACCGCCGCCCCCGCCAGAATCCGCAGAAATCAGCATCGTGTCGTTCGTGGATCCGTTCAGTGGAGCGGAGCTGGGCC